>JAUVDE010000172.1 GCA_030595485.1 Draconibacterium sp. | reverse complement strand
AATAGCCTTTTTACTTTGACTAATATTGGGCGAGAAATTATCTTTAAACAAATTACGTAGGCTATAAATAGCTGGCTGAATTCCATCGTCTTTGAGGTTATGCGATAAACCCCACGAATAAATTAATGCTTGTAATATTTCTTTCTTAGGTTTTTTGATTGAACCATCAAATAAATCTTCAAGGTTTTTAAATTCAAGCGAATCCACATTCCCTGTTTTATAATCTAAAACACGAACCTGTCCGTTAATCCGGTCCACTCTATCTATTTTTCCGCCAATACAAATGGAAGTTTTATTTCCGTTTAAATTCATCTCCAGCCAACGTTTGTACTTTTCCTCCAAACTAATAATGGTGAAAGGTGTAATACTTAAATCAACTTTTAAAAGCTGCTTTAAATAGGTAAGAGCATTTTCAAAAATCAGCAAGGTTTTCCCCTGCAACTTAACCGGGCCTTTAATCGGCTTTTTCTTTTTTAAATAATGAATAGCAATTTGTTTGGTTATTTCGTGCTCTAAATTCACCCGATCTTTCAACATATTCTCCAAATCGGTTTTATTCACTACTTTGCCTACAAAAGGTTTGTACAGTTCCTCCAAGGTATCGTGAAAAATATTACCAAATACCACCCCATCAATTTCGTCTTTTACCTCGTCGGGCTCGGGTAAATTAACTACATACCGTAAATAAAATTTTAGGGTGCAATGCAAATAAGTATTTATGGCACTTGGCGACAAAGGATGATCTTCTGAATTGTTTTCCAGTAATTTCTGAACAATCTCTTTTGAACCTTTAACTATAATAGCTTGAGCCGGATCGTTAGCAAAAACAAAATCTAGATTCAACATTTCGGGTTTATGCAAGGAATCGTATTGCAACTGATAACCATAACGACTTAACTCGCCAGTTCCAATCCCCTCTTTCACCACACTATAAGTGGCGGTTACATTTTTCGCTCGCTGAATTAAACGGTAAAAGTAATAACCATACATGGCATCTTGCTCATCGATGCCAGGCAAACCAAAACCCTTGCGAATATTAAAAGGAATAAACGAAGGAGCAGTATATTTTCGTGGCCATTTGTTTTCGTTCAAGCCCAAAATAATCAGGTTTTCGAAATCGAGGCAACGCGTTTCTAAAATTCCCATTACCTGTAAACCACTTAAAGGTTCGCCTTCGAAAGCCACCGAAACCTGCCCCAGATATTGCGAAAAAAGCCTAAAATAAACAGCTTCGCTTATTTCGCGTTTTTGCGACTGAAGTACATCATTAACCATGGCACCCAATTTTTCAACGGCCTGATAAATGGAATAAATCAACTCCAACAACATAGTATTGTTTGCTTCCGACTCTTTTAGCTGCTGATAAAACAGGCCCAATACCTTTAAAAAATAGGTGCTATAATTCTCAATATTTTCGGGAAGAGTAAATACCTGTTTATGAATGGGAGAAAAATCAATTTCGTTAAGTTCAACTGTAATCCGATTCATTCGTTTTAAATCGGCAACATAAGCCTTACTTTTTTGCAATTCGGAATTCCCCAAAAGCTGATGATTCAAGATATCGGTAACATAACGATGATAAGCCACAAATCCATTGTCCTCTTTTCTCTTGTTTTTCAGTAAAGTTACCAGCAGCATTAAAAAACCATAAACCACCGAGTTACGCACCGAGTAGCCCATGGTTACATTCACCGTACCAATAGAATCAGGAATTGTTCCAAGCGACGAAAACAAAAGCGTTTCATCAGCCAAAACAACTGCTGTATTATCAAATTCCTTTTTATAATCGAGTTTTGTTTCTTCTAAAAAATTGGGAATTTGCTGGGCTTGTCCGTAAACCGAAGAAACTGCAACCAAGTTCATTTTTTTCCGCTCAACAAAAAGTTCGGTATTAAATTTAAAATCCTCGGGCTGAGGAAACTGTTTTAAATTATCGCGCAAAAAGTATCCAGCCTCGTTTTTCGAATCATCTAAATACGCTTTATCAAAATCCCACATAAATTCAGCTTTACCCAGACCTTTCAAATGGCTGAAGAATTTCTTTTCACAAGCATTTAAAGCGTTTAAACCAATTATATAGTATTTCTTGTACTTGAATTCAAAATCGGCAGCCTTCAATTGCTCAACAACGGCACGATCAATCATTCCCGGAAAAGCCAGATTATTTTCGTGTAACTGCTTTTTAAAATTGACATAAACCGGAAACAACTTATCCCAAATGGAAAGGTATTTTTCCTGAAAGCCTTTTTTATCAGCAACAGCCATACTTCCCCAAAAATGCTCCAAAGCCTTTTTTTGCTCTGGTGTGAGGTAATCAAATATCGATTCAATTTCTTTTAAATCAGAAATATTGGTAAATAAATCTTTGGCCTTTACCAAATAACGGTCAACGTCGTTAATATCAGCTAAAAGAATTTCGCCCCAAAAATAAAACTCATCAAATGTTTCAGTGGTTTTTGTATGCTTCCGAAACACATCGTACAGCAAAGAAATAAGCTGCAGCTTTTCGCCCTTGTGTAAATCGGAATAACTGGAAATAAGCTCGTTAACGGTTGTACATTGCGGCCCAATTACCGGCGTTATAATTTCGTTTTGTAAATATTGGGTAAAAAATGCCCCCGACCTGCGGTTTGGAAAAACCAGACAAAGGTCTTTTAATTCGTGTGAATGTTTTTGATAAATATATTTGGCACATTGCGAAAGAAATCGTTCCATTAAAATGAGTTTAAAGTTCAAAGTTTAAAGTTCAGAGTTTAGCTGTGATTTGCAAGAAATTAAAGTAAGATTTTTGCTATTTTAGGACTTTCAATCAAAAATCAGACAAAATACTATTCGATGAAAAAACTTGCACTTACAATTCTTTCCGTAATACTTGTATTTTTTGTTTTCTCCCAAGACCGCGTAACCGGGCTAACATTTGCCACACGTAGCGAAGTAATTGCCCAAAACGGAATGGCTTGTACAAGTCAACCTTTGGCAACACAAGCAGCTTTAGATATACTTAAAGCCGGTGGAAATGCCATTGACGCAGCCATTGCAGCCAATGCCGTTTTAGGTTTGGTCGAACCCACAGGCAATGGAATGGGCGGCGACTTATTTGCCATTATTTGGGATGCAAAAACAAAACAACTCTACGGTTTAAATGCCAGTGGTCGCTCGCCTTACGATTTAAAGTTGGATTATTTTAAAGAAAACGGCTATGAAAAAATTCCATCGTACGGACCACTGCCAGTTTCGGTACCAGGCTGTGTAGATGGCTGGTTTGAATTACATAACAAATTTGGTAGCCTACCCATGAAAGAGGTATTAAATCCGGCTATTAATTATGCCGAAAACGGATTCCCATTAACCGAGCTTATCGCATATTATTGGGGACGTAGTACCTCATTTTTGAAGAAGTATCCGGGTTTTGAAGAAATATACATGCCCAATGGATCTGCTCCTAAAAAAGGTGAGATATTTAAGAACCCATTTTTAGCCAACACTTTTAGGTTGCTCGCGGAGGAAGGACGCGATGTATTTTACAAAGGCGAAATTGCTGAGAAGATTGTGAAATACGTTCGGGAAGAAGGTGGTTTTTTAAGCATGAAAGATTTTGAAGATCACACATCGGAATGGATTAAACCAATTTCGACCAACTACCGTGGTTACGATGTTTGGGAGCTGCCTCCCAACGGACAGGGAACAGCGGTTTTACAAATGTTGAATATACTAGAGAATTACGAGATTGCTGAAATGGGTTTTGGGACGCCGGAATACATGCACACTTTTATTGAAGCCAAAAAACTAGCCTATGAAGACCGGGCAAAGTATTATTCGGATATGGATTTTAATGATATTCCTATTGACGGTTTAATTTCAAAAGAATACGGCAAAGAAAGAGCTGCGCTTATAAATCCGAATCGCTCAGCACGCTCCTATCCTGCGGGAGAATTGGAACAGGGAAATACGATTTACCTGACTACTGCCGATAAAGATGGTAACATGGTTTCGCTTATTCAAAGTAATTACCGTGGAATGGGTTCGGGAATGACACCCGGAAAACTGGGTTTTATTTTACAAGACCGCGGAGAACTGTTTGCGCTGGAAGAAAACCACATGAATGTTTATGAGCCACACAAACGACCGTTTCATACTATAATTCCGGCATTTATTACTAAAGATGACGAGCCTTATATCAGCTTTGGTTTAATGGGTGGGGCGATGCAACCACAAGGGCATGTACAAATTGTTTGTAACCTTATCGATTTTGGCATGAACTTGCAAGAAGCCGGCGATGCACCACGTATTAGCCACGATGGTTCGAGCCAACCAACCGGAAGTAAAATGACAGATGGAGGACAAGTTTCGTTGGAAAGTGGTTTCGACTACCAAACAATTCGCGCACTAATGAACAAAGGCCATAAAATTGGTTACGCCAAAGGTCCTTATGGCGGCTACCAGGCCATTCTATTCGACAAAAAAAACAGAGTATACTATGGAGCCTCGGAGTCGCGAAAAGACGGACAGGCTGCGGGATATTAGTACAAAATGCTAATAAAGTTTTCAGTCACAGTTATCAGTTATGCAATCAATCAAAAGGACAAAGGATAAGCTGTGAAGGATTAAAATGAAAGAGCCGCTTTCAGTTCAGAAAACGGCTCTTTTATATTTACGAGAAATCGCAGTTCTTACTTCTTATACAATGGATCGACACCAATAGTACCAATCAATTCTTTTAAGTAACTCTTCGACTCTACATGTTTTAATCGAGCTTTTGCTTTTTCCAGTCTACCGTCGATATTCATTTTTGCCACTAATCGATCATTATCTTTATTTGCTTTAAAGTCTTCCAGGTAGCCAACTTGCTCAACAAGAAAAGCCGTGTATTTGGTTTGTTTTAAGGCTAAACGCTCTTTGTACCAATCGCTTTTTAATACCTCGTCGCGGTCGAATAACTTACGCAATTCAGGATCGCTAATGTCTTTTCCTTCGTAATTTCCGTAAGCCATTACATTTAACAACACTTTTAGTGGTGGAATTGCAGACTCTACGCTACCATCTTCGAAGAATGGCAATGAAGCACGCTGCATAGCTTCTGTTATGTTGTTAATTCCGTCTGCAAAATCTCCCATACTCTGCAACTCAGGTTTTAGCATACGCTCGTTAAACACAGCCAAAGGCTCGTCAAACAAACGGTTCATACAACGGAAAGCAAAGTTTTCGGTAATTCGATAACCTAAACGACTTGCCAGCACTTTTTTCCCATCGTATTCGAAGTCTTCCAACTTTTCTAAACAACCATTTTCAATAAGCTTCTTCGGATCGCGATCTTCAGGAACTAAACGCGCCCAAATTTCAGGAACAAGAATACTGATATCGTGGTCGAAACGATTTTCGGAACCAATGTAACCGGCAGCAGAACTAAATCCTTGGTATTCAGTTAAAATATATGAAAGCAAAGCATTGTTCAAATCCGTAGTTGGAGTCAACATATTAAATGGCCCCTTTGTAAGCGCACCTTCCAGTCCTGCACCTGTTGTCGATGGCGATTTTCCGGTAATACTTGCAATAAAATCCATAAATAAATCAGGTAACTCCTGGTAATGAATTGGGTTGTAAACCGACAAAGGACGAATTCCAGCTTCTTTATCAGAAGGATTATTTCTACGACCGGGAAGCACAGCATTTACTGGCCAAACCACGGCATCTTTTGCTTTTATTTTACGGTGCAAACGAACACCAATTTCACCTAAATACGAATCTTGAGTTTCATTTTTAAAGATGTTACGCTGCAAGTAACGCGGATTTTTCGTCGGCAATCCATCAACAATACGCGGATGCGAAGGCGTTACAAAATAATTATCGTTATTGCTGGCAACTACTTCTTTTATAAAGTCTTTAACCGGCTTCGTATATTTTTCAAAACTTATGGCATCGTCGACTAACTCTTGTGCATTCGCTTTCGAGAGCGGCTCATAATTCGTAAGAAAAGTGTTGTTATCAACAATCTCCTGCTCGGCCTCCTTGTCATAACCGCGAATAACTGCTTCGTCAGGACGCTGGAATAAATGACTCTCGCAGTTTGCCACTAACTTCACACTCGGATTCGTGTATTCTTCATTCAAGTTCTTCAGCTGATTTGCCGGAACAGTAATTGTCGCCGAAATATCATCCTCGGTTTGAATTTTCATACTTGGCACAAAGTCGGAACGTAACTTATGCAGAAACCAGCGGTTTTCCTCATTAAAACCAATACGCACATAACTGGCCACAATTGGATTGTGTTTGTACTGCAATGCATTGCCCGGACGACCATTTACAATTTCAACATTAAATAACTCGCGCCATTTTAAACCCTTTTCCTCGTTTCCGCGGTAATGACGTTTTACAAAAAAAGCAAGCGTGCGTACATTTTGTGGTAAGGCTTTCAAAAATGCATTGTACTCGTCGCTGTATTGATCCGATGGAGTTAATAGCTTAACCGCAGATCCTAAAGTTCGCTCTTTACTTAAAAACGGACGTGAAGGAGCAGAATCGGAGCGCATATTTTTCCAACGGAAAGTATAATCTTTATTTATTATTTCATCTACCTTATTTTCAGCCTCTTCCAAATTTTCGATATAGAAATAACCATATTTAATGGCATTCTGCATCGATTTTGAAATTTCGGATTTCCCACCACCTGAAACCGTACTAGGTTTGTGACAGAACATACCTTCGGGAGCTGTATCGATAATACGCCACATTTGCTGAGTGGGGTGTTTTACCAATTGAAATTTATGTCCGGTTGGGTGTACATAGGTTTTATATGGCGAAAGCTTTAAATTGTACGCCTTATTCTTGTAAGTCCAAGAAACCGAACTTTTCTCCACATTAATATCCGCATTTTCAGGAATATAGATAATGTTTGAATACTTTTTATCAATGGCATAATTACCCTCCTGAACATCGATTTTTTCGGCCAAAAGCTTTTTAACATCATCAAATGAGTAGGGCTGTTTGAATTTTTTTGTGAAATTTTCCCCAAACACACTGTCGCTCATATTTCCACGCGGAAACGCAATAGCGCCACCAGCGTGTTCTTCTTCAACCAAACCATAAAGGTTAGCCGAGTAGCTAATTTGAGTTTTAATTTCTTTTT
>JAUVDE010000085.1 GCA_030595485.1 Draconibacterium sp. | reverse complement strand
CATTCAAGTTCATTTTTGTGAGAATTTTACTTGCATCGCCATCCAACTCTTCAATCGAATATTTCGACGACATGGTATTGGGGTTAATCGATACACCACCGTTGTTTCTGGTGTTTTTATCGTACGAAAACATCATTGCCGATTGTTCGAATGAAATTTCATCTTTACGAATTAAGTTAGATAAACTATCCAAACGATTGTAAGCTTCTTCTCTGGCTTCAACCGAAACCTTTGGCTTCATTAGAATATGACGTGTATTAACTTTTCCTCCCTTTTTATCAACCAATTGAATTATGTGGTATCCAAAAGCACTTTTTACAACGTTCGAAACTTTATCGCCTTTTAGGTTAAATGCAGCCGATGCATATGCAGGGTCAAGCTGCGCGCGGCCCGAGTAACCGATAACTCCACCATCTTTTGCCGAAGGACCTTGGGAGTATATAATTGCCATTGATTGAAAACTTCTTGAACCACTCTCAATTTGCTTTTTCAATTCGCGTAGTCTGGCTTTTACACGGTTATCTTCTTCTAACTCAACTTTAGGCTGAAGTGTAATCTGTGCAAATTCATATTGTGTCGGGATGGTCGGAATTTCATCTTTCGAAAGGCTCCGGTAGTGAAAACGAACCTCCGATGGAGTAACGGTTACATTCTCAACAATCTTTGATTTCATTTGCTGACTTAATAACTGTTCGCGAATGGCATCTTGCATATCAGACTTAATCAATGCAATGGGCTTTTTAAAGTAAGCTTCAACAGCACTTTCTGTTCCAAAATGTTGCATGTACATTTGCATTTGCCCGTCCATTTGTCCGTTAATTTGGCTCGCAGTAACCGTAATTAACGAATCCATTTCAGCCTCGGCAACTAATAATTTGTTAATTAAAAAATCTTCCAGTATTTCACATTTCATATCACCTTCGGAGGTAACTCCCTGTGCCTGCTGGTTCATGTGCATTTGTTCAACGTCAGATTTAAGGATGATATTTCCCCCAACAATCGCCACAATTTGGTCGATAACTTTATCCTGTGCTTCTACTCCCCCAACAATAAATGTAAAGAGCAAAAGTATTCCTAATATCCTATTCATCTTAATTCTCATTTGTTTTCTTGTTATATATTCTAAACTTGTTTTTTCGAAGCCCTTCAGTATAAACGTTTTCTTCAATTTCTTTTAAAAACTTAATTTTTCGCTGGTTCAAAAGTAAATTTTTTATGTTGTTTTCCACAAATTCAATGGGTGCAAGGTCGTTTGTTAACTTGTAATCATGAATGCTGACAAGATAATAATAATTTGAATCATTCAATTCTTGCAAATCGCTTGTCTTTAAAAACTTCTCAGGGTCAGTAACGTCAATCGGGAAATTATTTTTTAAGACCTTAAAGTCCATCCATTTTTCAATCGATATATCTACTTTTTTAGCATACTGGCTGCAATATTCGCGAAGCTCTGAAAGCCCTTCTTCCGAGGTGTCGCTTACCAGGTCTTTAACATGTTGCGGGTTAGCTAAATCAGCTGGTATTTTTACGAAAATAGCTTTAACAATACAACGGTTTAAGTTAAAATCAACATTATGCTTATTGTAATACTCCTCAATTTCTGATGACATAACAAGCGTATCCATTCGCTGTTTTATAAGCTCGTTTTTGTATTTGTAAATGATTAATGAATTGCGGTAAGCCTCTAATTCTTTGCTAACATCTTTTTGTTCAGGGCTTAGGTTTTCATCCGCTTTTTGTATCAGAAGCTCCTGTTTTACCCATTTGTTTATATAGTCGTTTACCAAAAGAATACTGTCTTCCTTACTACCGTTATTTGTGAGGATTTCATTTATATTGGACTGGTAAAGCACTTTGTCGCCAACTTTAGCAACAGCTTTATCTTCCGATTTATCAGAAGAACAGGCTCCTGCAAAAACCAGAACCAACAGTATCAATCCATATTTGAGAATCTCCTTAAACACCTTCGATTGTTTTAAGCATTTTTTTGTTCACCTTAATTTTGTGTTTGCCATGCAATTCTTTTAACCACTTTTCTTCCAAATAGTTCTGGTAATCTGAAATGTATAAACCACGGGCATCGTTTAATAATTTAGGCTCGGGAGCAATTTTGTCGCCACGTATAAATGTGCTTGCACTGTTAAAACTCTCGGGCTCTTTTCCATTCCAAACGTAATAATCAACTATTTCGTTTCGTCCTTCTTCCCAAGCACCCTCAGTAAACGTAATCAATTCTTTTTCGGTATTTATATGTGCTGCAACTTCTTCGTTACTCATTTCGGCACCCAGTAGATTTTCAGCTTGTTCTCGAACCTCAGCACTTTCGCAGGTAATTATACTGCCTTTAAAACGTTCGCCCCAGTTGTGTTTGGTTTTACTTTTTTCGTAAAATTTTTCTAAACCCACTGAATCTTCAGAGGCATAGTTCCAAATTTTCTCTTGCGAAATATTAAACAACAAAATACCGTCGTGGTATTCGTTCATTAAATAGCGAAATTCAGGGTATTTTTCTTCAAGTTTCGAATCTTCAAGTTTTGTAATTTCATCGGTAATCCACTCGTCGTATACCGAAAGGTAGGCTCCACTTTTAATCCGTTTTTCAGATACAAAAGAACTTAGTTCAGCGGTTCCATAATTTTTATTGTCAATGGTGAATAGCATAGTTTCAGGTAGTTCTTTCTCACCTTCAATACTTATACTTTGAATCGCTTTTTTACCTTCAGCATTTTCCGAGAAATTATATTCAGCCTGTAATTTTTGTATGAAAACTTTTTTGCTTGAAGTACGGCGCGATGCATCCTTTTTAATTTTAGCTTCAATATTGTTTTTTTCCTCTTCGAAAGGAGGAATAGTTCGTTCGTTCAATTTTTTTATAATATGGTAGCCAAAATCAGTCTGAATGGGTTCCGAGAAATCACCAATGTTTTCCAATTCAAAGGCAGCTTTCGAAAATTCGGGTATAATTCTACCTGCTGAAAACCAAGGCATTTCGCCACCTTTTACTGCCGAGCGTTTATCTTGCGATTCTTTTTTTGCTAATTCAGCAAAGTCGGTTCCATTTTTTAGTTGCGCATAAATGGTATCAATATCGGCTTTGGCTTTTTGTTTAACTTCGGGAGTGGCATTTTTCGGGGTGTTTTTCATTATATGTGCCACTTGTATTTCTCCCCGGTTTTTCCGAATATCGTGCACTTTAATAATGTGGAAACCAAAATCACTTTTTATGGGTTCCGACATTTTTCCAGGGGATGTTGTAAAGGCTGCATCTTCGAAAGGTGTAACCATCATAAAAGCAGTAAAGTAGCCTAAGTTGCCTTTGTTTGTTTTTGCCGATGGGTCTTCAGAATACTCCATGGCTGCTTCGCCAAAGTCTCGTCCATTTACAATCTCTTGTCGGATGCTTGTGATTTTTGCCAATACCTCAGTTTCTTTTTCAAACGAAGCATTTTTTTCTAAACGTAATAGTATGTGGCTGGCACTTACTTCGTGCTCCATTCTCCGGTAAAGTTCATGTACCAACTCTTCTTCGTAATGAACATCGGTAAGGTAAGGGGCAGCAATTTCTTCTCGGTAACCGGCTAATTCGTTAATAAACGTTTGGCTGGTATCCATTTTAAAGCTTTCGGCTTCAACAACTTTTAATTTAAAATTGGTAAAAAGTTTAAGGTATTCGCCCGGCGACTTTTTATCGTTCTGATCGTATAAATTGTTGTTGTTCTTTTTGTAAATATGCTCAAACTCAGCTTTACTTACTTCGTGTGTTCCAACGCTTAAAAGCACTTCATTGTTTTGTGCAAAGGCGCTAAAACTAAAGGCAAATAAAACTATAAGCGAATAAAAAATTCGATTCATTCTGTAAATTGTATTTTCTCTGTAAATATTTGTTGAAACGAATAACATGATGCAAACTACTGACGGCTACTGTAATTTGGTGCCTCTCGTGTGATGCTAACATCGTGCGGATGACTTTCCTGAACGCCTGCATTTGATATTCGTGTGAATTTAGCTTGTTGTAATAATTTTATGTTTTGTGCACCACAATAACCCATTCCCGCTCGTAATCCACCAATTAACTGGTAAAGCACTTCGTACAACGAACCTTTAAAAGGTACGCGAGCTGCAATTCCTTCCGGCACAAGTTTTTTAATATCTTCTTCCATATCCTGAAAATAGCGGTCTTTCGAACCTTTTTGCATGGCCTCAACTGAACCCATTCCACGATACGATTTAAATTTTCGTCCCTGGTATAAAATTGTTTCACCGGGCGATTCTTCAACACCGGCAAATAATCCGCCGGCCATAATAGAATCGGCTCCTGATGCCAAACCTTTAACAATGTCGCCCGAATAACGAATACCACCATCGGCAATTACCGGAACACCGGAATCTTTAATAGCTTTTGAAACGTTATAAATAGCCGAAAGCTGCGGAACACCAACACCCGCAATAACACGTGTTGTACAAATAGAGCCCGGACCAATTCCAACTTTAACACCATCGGCGCCTGCTTTAACCAAAGCAAGAGCAGCTTCGGCTGTGGCAATGTTTCCGGCCACAATATCTTTTTCAGGATATTTGGCTTTTACCTTTTTTAGCATTTCGAGCACACCTTTGGTATGGCCATGTGCCGTGTCAATTACCAATGCATCAACATCGGCTTTTACCAATTCATCCACACGGTCCATAGTGTCGCCGGCAATTCCAATACCTGCAGCCACGCGCAAACGACCTTTCTCGTCTTTGCAAGCCAGCGGTTTATCTTTTGCCTTGGTAATATCTTTATAAGTTACCAGCCCAATTAATTTGTTGTTTTTGTCAACAACGGGCAGTTTCTCAATTTTATATTTTTGAAGAATATCGGCTGCTTTTTCAAGGTCGGTCGATTCGGTGGTAGAAACAAGGTTGTCTTTTGTCATTACCTCGGTAATTGGGCGTTGCATGTCTTTTTCGAAACGCAGGTCGCGGTTGGTAACAATTCCAACCAGGTAACGGTGCTCATCGATAACAGGAATACCTCCGATTTTATATTTTACCATTAACGAAATCGCATCTTTCACCTTTTTGTCAGGAGTAATAGTAATGGGGTCGTAAATCATACCATTTTCGGCACGTTTTACTGTGGTTACCTGATGTGCTTGTTCGGCAATTCCCATGTTTTTATGAATAACACCAATACCACCTTCGCGCGCAATGGCAATGCCCATTTGATATTCGGTAACCGTATCCATTGCAGCCGAAAGAATTGGCGTGTTTATAACAATGTTACGGGTGAAACGTGATGATAAATCAACGTTTCGTGGTAATAATTCTGAGTATGAGGGAATTAAGAGGACATCATCGAAGGTTAATCCTTCAAAGCCTATTTTATCTTCCAGAAACGACATACTTAATTTTTTTAATGATTTTATTAAGCGCCAAAACTACAAAAAAATAGCGGACTAGGGTAGAATAATTTGGGCTTGCAGCGTTTTTGAACGATAAAAATTGTTAAAGCTTAAAATGATTTCTTAATTTGTATTAATGCAAGATTTTAGGCAAATATTAACCAAGTATTGGGGCTACCCCGATTTTCGTCCATTACAGCTCGATATTATTGAGTCGGTGGCTGATGGAAAAGATACGCTTGGTTTAATGCCAACGGGTGGTGGAAAGTCCATAACCTTTCAGGTTTATTCTTTGTCGAAATCTGGAATTTGCATTGTGGTTACACCGCTTATTGCTTTAATGAAAGATCAGGTGGAAAGCCTGAATAGAAAGGGCATTAAAGCATTGGCAGTACACAGCGGAATGTCGCCACGAGAAATCAGACTTACCTTAGATAATGCCGTTTGGGGCGATTATAAGTTTTTGTATGTTTCGCCCGAGCGTTTAAACTCCGAACGGTTTTTGGAGCGTTTGCAGCAAATGAAAGTCAACCTTTTGTGTATTGATGAAGCACACTGTATTTCGCAATGGGGTTACGATTTCAGACCGAGCTATTTGAATATTGTTGATGCGCGAAAGTTGTTGCCAAAAATAAAAGTGCTTGCATTAACGGCCACAGCAACGACAAAAGTTGCTGCCGATATTCAGGAAAAGCTGGGTTTTAAAGAGAAGAATCTGCTGCAAATGTCGTTTCAGCGTGAGAACCTGAGTTATTTGGTTCGCCACCGCGAAAATAAATACAAATACCTTTTTGATACTATTAAGAAAGTAAAAGGCTCGGGTATAATTTATGTGCGAAACCGAAAAGCGACACGTGAGGTTGCCGAGGAGTTGAGCAAAAATGGTATTTCTGCCAGCTTCTACCATGCCGGGTTAAGTAATTTTGTGCGCAGTACGCGACAGGATAATTGGTTAAAAGGTGAAACACGCGTAATTGTGGCTACCAACGCCTTTGGAATGGGGATTGATAAACCCGATGTACGTTTTGTAATTCATATTGATTCGCCCGATTCGTTGGAGGCTTATTATCAGGAAGCGGGTAGGGCAGGGCGCGATGGTCGGAAGTCGGCGGCAGTTTTGCTGTTTAACAATGCCGATAAAACAAAGCTTAAAAACATGTAAGCACATCGTTTCCCGAGATTGCCAATATTAAACGTATTTACGATTCGCTTTGTAACTTTTTGCAAATAGCAGTTGGATTTGGCAAAGGACAAATACGCGAGTTTAGTTTACAGGGGTTTGCGCAGGCTTACAAGTTTCAGATGGCAATGGTACATAATAGTCTAAAAATATTACAGCGCGAAGGTTATTTGGAATTTACAGAAGAAGTGGATAGTCCGTCGCGGATATTTTTTACGGTTTCGCGTGATGAGTTATACCGATTTCAGGTGGCAAATGGGAGGTACGACGATTTTGTGAAACTGGTGCTTCGCTCGTACACCGGGTTGTTTAGCGGTTATGTTTCGGTTGATGAAGATTTATTGGCCAAACGTTCGGGTATTAATAAGGAACAAGTGTATAACTACCTTATACATTTGCGCAAGTCGAAGGTGATTGATTATGTGCCAAAAAACAGAACGCCCTTTGTATATTTTAGTAAGGAGCGAATAAGTGTAGATCGTCTGAAAATTTCGAAAGAAAACTACGATGTACGTAAAAAAGAATATGCGGCCCGGATTAATTCGGTAATAGAATATGCATCGGGAGACGCAAAATGCCGCAGCCAGATATTGATGGAATACTTTGGCGACACTGATGCTCCACCTTGTGGAACTTGCGATGTTTGCAAAGCCAAAGAGCAAATGCAAATAACCGATTTTGAGTTTGAAGCCATTGGTAAAAGAATACGGAAGATTATTGAAAAACCTTGTTCGTATGAAAATCTATTGTTGAAATTACAAGGTGATCAGCAAAAAATGCGCATGGTAATTAAGTGGTTGCTCGATAATAAAAAGATTATTTACCGTGTGGATAATTGTTTGGAATGGAGTAGTTAGCAGTAATTGGTGTTCGGTTATCAGTATTCAGTCTCAGTTTTCAACTGTCATTTCGAACAAAGTGAGAAATCTGTTGTATTAGAATTGAAACGTTTGTTGTTAAGAAAGTCTAAGTTGCAGTTTGCATAAGGATGCCATCCGTCTAATTTAAAATATAGACGGATGGCATCCTTTTTTGTACTATTTGGTGTTTTAAATTTAAAGTTCCTAGTTCTGTTTTGGGGCTTCGGAGAAGGGTGTGAAAAAATTACTACTTTTGCACGTGTTTTTTATTTAGGGACAAGATGAGTGAATTAGGTACAAATCAGATTATTTATTCGAAAAATGTAGTAGAGTTTGTTACGGTTGCGAACGAATTCTGTTCGTCGATGGAAAGTGTATCGATGTATTTGCCCAAAGAAAACCTGGATAGATTGCAGAAATTGTTGCCGCTGCTTTACTTAAAAGTATCGATGTTGCCGAAGGTGGAACGTGTAATTGACGATGAACTGGAGAAATTTGTTTCGGAGTTGGATTACAATGCCATACACCAAAAATGGTTGCAACTGTTGGGCGAAAATGATGGATTTCATGAGGTTTTTGATCCGAATATTCAGTTTGGAGAGGAGACAATGCGTGCCAGTCTTTCGGAGAACTTGATGGATGTGTATCAGGATTTGAAAAATTTTATAACGGCGTACAGCCTTGGGAACGAGGAAGTAATGAATGATGCGCTTGCCGAATGTATTTTTCATTTCGAAGAATTTTGGGGGCAGCAATTGGTAAATGTGTTACGGGCGGTTCACATGTTGCTTTTTAGCAATGTCGATTTGTCGGTAGACGATAGTAATAACGAAGAGGTGGCTCCGGGAAAAGGAAATCCGAAGTGGATGGATAATTTTTGGGGTACAAATGAAGAAGAGGAACAGGATGTTTAAAGAAAGTATTTCGAACGAAGAATTGGTTGACATGCCTTTAAGAAGATTTGAAGGTGAGATTGTGTTGGTTGATTCGCATAAAAAATTGAAACAGGCGGTTGCCGAATTAAGTAGTCAGCCAATAATTGGTTTTGATACTGAAACTAAACCGTCGTTTAAAAAAGGGGTAATTAATAAGGTGGCTTTGTTGCAATTGTCGACTAAAAATCGTGCCTTTTTAATTCGCCTAAACCACATTGGTTTACCCAAAGAAATTGTGGAAATTCTGGCCGATGAAAAGGTGATTAAACCCGGTGTTGCCATTCGCGACGATATTAAAGGTTTACAGGCTTTTAGGAAGTTTAAACCAGGTGGTTTTGTTGAGTTGCAAGATGAAGCAAAAGAAATGGGTATATTGAATTTTAGCCTAAAGAAATTATCAGCAATTGCTTGTGGTTTTCGCATTTCGAAAGGACAGCAATTAACCAATTGGGAAGCTGATGTGCTTACCGAAAAGCAACAAAATTACGCAGCAACCGATGCCTGGGCGGCATTGGAGATTTACGAAAATTTTTCAAAGAATTAAATATGGCAACTGAGTTTGTAAAAATTGTATTAAAATCGGGGAAAGACCAAGCGTTAAAGCGCTTTCATCCATGGGTATTTTCGGGTGCCATAAAAAAAATGTACGGAACACCGACCGAAGGAGATTTGGTTCAGGTGTTTTCGAATCAAGATGAATTTTTAGGAATTGGTCATTACCAGAAAAGTTCGATTACCGTACGAATAGTTTCGTTTGTAGATATTGTTCCGGATTACGATTTCTGGAAAAGTAAAATAGAAAGTGCCTGGGCTTATCGCAAAAAAATGGGTTATGCTGATAATGCAGAAACCAATGTTTTTCGTTTGATACATGCTGAAGGGGATGGAATGCCGGGACTGATTGTTGACTTTTACAACGGAACGGCAGTGGTGCAAATGCACTCGATTGGCATGTATTTAATTCGCGAAGAGTTAGTGAAAGCCATGAAAGAAGTAATGGGCGACATGCTAAAAGCAGTATATAATAAAAGTGAAAAGAAATTACCATTTGACTCGCATGTGAAAGCTGAGGATGGTTATTTGTTGGGCGAGAACCCAGAGAATGAAGTTTTGGAGTACGGTTTAAAATTTAAAGTAGATTGGGTAAAAGGTCAAAAAACAGGCTTTTTTATTGACCAACGCGAAAACCGTAAGCTTGTTGAGGAATACTCGCAAGGGCGCGATGTGCTAAACATGTTTTGTTACACCGGAGGTTTTTCGTTTTACGCCATGAAAGGTGGAGCAAAGACGGTTCATTCGGTTGATGCTTCGGCAAAAGCAATTGACTTAACCGACGAAAATGTAGAGTTAAACTTTCCGGGCGACGAACGCCATAAATCGACTATTGCTGACGGTTTTGAGTATTTGAAAGATATTCAGGATAAATATGATTTAATCGTTCTTGATCCTCCGGCATTTGCAAAACACCGCAATACTTTGCCACAGGCACTAAAAGGATATAAACGTATTAATACACGTGCTTTTGAGCAAATACGTAAGGGGGGAATTGTGTTTACTTATTCGTGCTCGCAAGTGGTGTCGAAAGAGAAGTTTCGTGAGGCTGTTTTTTCGGCTGCAGCTATTTCCGGACGCAATGTTCGTATTCTGCACCAAATGAGTCAGCCAACCGACCACCCTGTAAATATTTACCATCCAGAGAGTGAGTACTTGAAGGGATTGGTACTGTACGTGGAATAGAGAAAGTAGCAAGTATCAAGACACAAGTAT
>JAUVDE010000027.1 GCA_030595485.1 Draconibacterium sp. | reverse complement strand
TTGAATCCCATTTTAGGAACTACTCGTTGCAAAGGCATTTGACCACCCTCGAAACCAATTTTCCTTGAATAACCTGATCTCGACTTCTGACCTTTATGTCCACGTGTGGATGTACCGCCACGGCCTGAGCCCTGTCCACGTCCAATACGTTTCGTAGTTTTAGTCGAACCTTCAGCAGGTTGTAAGTTACTTAAATTCATAATATTCTTATGTTAAATATTAATTCACTTCTTCAACACTAATTAAATGCCTCATTTTGTTAACCATGCCAACAATTTGAGGTGTAGCTTCATGTACTTTGGGTGTATTAAGTTTTTTCAAACCTAATGCTTCCAATGTCAGTTTTTGGCGCTTTGTAGAACCAATGCTACTTTTCACTTGTGTAATTATAAGTTTTGCCATAGTGTTAACCTTTAAAAACTTTAGTTAATGAAACACCTCGTTGAGCGGCCACCATGTTTGCATCACGCAACTCAAGTAAAGCAGCCATAGTTGCTTTTACCAAGTTATGTGGATTTGATGAACCTTTAGACTTAGCCAAAATGTCGTGAATTCCAACACTCTCTAATACTGCACGCATCGCACCACCAGCCTTTACACCGGTACCCGAAGAAGCAGGTTTTAGAAGTACGTTAGCACCGCCAAATTTTGCTGTTTGCTCGTGAGGAATAGTTCCGTTAAGTACGGGAATCTTCACAAGATTCTTTTTAGCTGCGTCAACACCTTTTGAAATAGCAGTAGTTACCTCACTTGCTTTTCCAAGGCCCCAACCTACAATTCCATCCTCGTTACCTACAATAACAATGGCAGAAAAACTGAATGTACGTCCACCTTTTGTTACTTTGGTTACACGGTTAATGGCTACCAACCTGTCTTTTAACTCAAGATCGCTGGTTTTTACTTTATTGCTAATTTTTGCCATAATATATTAGAATTTAAGGCCACCTTTACGGGCGGCGTCAGCTAATTGTTTAATTCTACCGTGGTATAAATTACCACCTCTATCGAATACAACTTCAGTAATACCGGCAGCCAAAGCTTTTTTAGCAACCAATTTACCAACCAATGCAGCTTTTACCGATTTGTCACCTTCGTTGCCGATGATGCTTTTATCAGTTGATGATGCAGCAGTTAAAGTTGTTCCTTGTACATCGTCGATTATTTGAGCGTAAATAGATTTATTGCTTCTATAAATGCTCAATCTTGGACGCTCTGCTGTGCCTGAAACAACTGTGCGAACACGGTTTTTTATCCTTGTGCGCTTTTGTGATTTTGTTAATGCCATAATAATTAATCTTTTAAAAAATTATTTTGCAGCGGCTTTACCAGCTTTACGCCTCAATACTTCGCCAACAAACTTAATACCTTTTCCTTTGTAAGGTTCAGGTTTACGGAATGATCTGATTTTAGCAGCAACCTGTCCAATTAATTGTTTATCGTGACTTTTTAGAGTTACGATTGGGTTACTACGTTTATCTGACACCGCTTCAACTTTAATCTCTGAAGGAAATTGTAAGTAAGTATGGTGAGCAAAACCTAATACAAGGTCTAATACGTTACCTTGCACAACTTCTGCGCGGTAACCAACACCAACTAATTCTAATTTCACTTCGTATCCTTTGGAAACACCTTCTACCATGTTGTTTACCAAAGAACGGTACAGTCCGTGCATTGACTTTTCGCGTTTTGAATCGCCTTTCCTGCTTAAATTGATTGTGCCGTCTTCAACTGCAACTTCAATTACAGGGTCAATTTGTTGTGTCAATTCTCCAAGAGCTCCTTTTACGGTAACAACGTTTTTGTCGCTAACCTTAACTTCTACTCCTGTAGGTATTGAAATGGGTAATTTTCCTATTCGTGACATGACTGTTCCTCCTAATTAATACACGTAACATAAAATTTCTCCACCTATGTTCAGCTCGCGAGCTTCTTTATCGGTAATAATACCTTTAGAGGTTGAGATAATTGCTATGCCTAAACCATTTAGTACGCGTGGAATATTTGTGGAATCACAATATTTACGCAAACCTGGTTTACTTATTCGTTCTAACGATTTTATTGCAGCTAACTTTGTTTCGGCATTATATTTTAATGCGATTTTGATGTTACCCTGGAAGCCGACTTCTTCTTCGAATTTGTAGTTCAGGATATAACCTTTGTCTTTCAACAATTTGGTCATTTCCTTTTTCAAATTTGAAGCTGGAATATCAACTACACGGTGTTTCGCCATAATTGCATTTCTTACCCTTGTTAGATAATCTGCTATTGGATCTGTTACTTTACTCATTATTCAAGTTTATTTAACGATTACCAACTTGCCTTTTTAACTCCAGGAATTAAGCCGTTTGAGGCCATCTCCCTAAAATTAATTCTGCTGATTCCGAATTGACGCATATAACCTTTTGGTCGTCCGGTTAGTTTACAACGATTGTGTAAACGTACTTTCGACGAGTTTTTAGGAAGTTTTTGCAAACCTTCCCAATCGCCGTCCGCTTTCAGCTGGGCCCGTTTTTCGGCGTATTTCTCAACTAATTTTGCACGTTTAACTTCGCGTGCTTTCATTGATTCTTTAGCCATTACTAGTTCTTTTTAACGTTTTTAAATGGTAAACCTATTTCTTTCAACAGAGCAAAACCTTCTTCGTCGGTTTTTGCTGAAGTAACAAAGGTAATGTTCATTCCGTTAAGCTTGCTCACTTTGTCGAGCAGGATTTCGGGAAATACAATTTGTTCGGGAATACCTAATGTGTAATTACCTCTACCGTCCATTTTACTTTCGATACCGCGAAAATCGCGGATACGTGGCAATGCCACCGAAACTAAACGGTCTAAGAATTCATACATTTGGTCGCGACGTAGTGTTACACGCACGCCAATAGGCATTTTCTTTCTCAATTTGAAATTAGAGATATCCTTTTTAGACAAAGTTTGTACGGCTTTTTGGCCGGCGATCATTGTCATTTCAGTTGTAGCTACGTCGATAAGTTTTTTATCGGAAATTGCAGCTCCAACACCTTGGTTAAGAACAATTTTCTCTAATTTAGGAACCTGCATTACTGAAGAGTAATCAAACTCTTTCTTTAATGTAGGAATAATTTCTTCCTGATATTTCTTTTTAAGAGTTGGTACGTAAGCCATTACTTTATTTCCTCCCCTGATTTTTTCGAAATACGAACTAATTTACCTTCTTCATTCAATTTCCTACTAATACGTGTCGCTTCTCCTGTTTTAGGATCAACTAACATAAGGTTGGAAATGTGCACAGATGCTTCTTTTTCTACAATACCTCCCTGTGGCGTTTCCGCGTTAGGTTTAGTATGTTTTTTCATCAAATTCACACCCTCTACAATTGCTCTGTCGGTTTTTCTGATTACTTCTAACACACGGCCTTTTGAGCCTTTGTCGTTTCCAGTAACCACAACCACAGTGTCACCTTTTTTTATGTGTAACTTTTTCTGCATTTTGAGCTTTTTTCTAATTACAGTACTTCTGGTGCAAGTGAAATAATTTTCATGTTCTGTTCACGTAACTCACGTGCTACAGGACCGAAAATACGAGTTCCACGCATTTCACCAGCTTGGTTTAACAATACCACTGCATTATCGTCGAAACGAATATAAGAACCATCTTGACGACGGTTTTCTTTTTTCGTACGAACAACAATTGCTTGTGAAACTGTTCCTTTTTTAACTTCACTACCTGGCATTGCACTTTTTACAGTAACTACCACAGTGTCTCCGAGAGAAGCATAACGTTTACGGGTTCCGCCTAACACACGAATTACCAAAACTTCTTTTGCTCCGCTATTATCGGCTACTGATGCTCTTGATTCTTGTTGTATCATGATTACTTAGCCCTCTCAATTACTTCAACTACTCTCCAACATTTGGTTTTACTTAAAGGACGTGTTTCCATAATCCTTACTGTATCTCCAACGTTGCAATCATTTTTCTCATCGTGAGCATGGAATTTCGTTGTTTTGTTAACGAACTTACCGTATATAGGATGCTTAACTTTACGTTTTTCTGCAACCACAATCGACTTGTCCATTTTATCACTAACAACGATCCCGATTCTCTCTTTTCTGAGATTTCTTACATTTTTTTCTTCCATCGCTGAATTAATTCTGATTTTCGTTTAATTCTCTTTCGCGAAGAACAGTTTTTAACCTGGCAACCGTTTGCTTGCTTTCCTTCAATACCTGAGGGTTTTCAAGCGGCGATACCGCGTGGTTCATTCTTAGGCGAACAAGATTCTCTTTTTCAATCTGTAAGCGTTCGACGATTTCTTTAACCGTCAATTCTTTGATTTCAGTTACTTTCATGATTCACCTAATTTTTATTCTTCAACATAATCACGTCTAACCACAAATTTTGTCTTAACCGGCAATTTCTGTGCTGCAAGTCTCAAAGCTTCTTTGGCCATTTCAAATGGCACACCTTCTGCTTCAATAATAATGCGGCCCGGAGAAACCGGTGCAACAAATGCTTCAGGAGCACCTTTACCTTTACCCATCCTTACTTCGGCTGGCTTTTTGGTAATAGGTTTATCTGGAAAAATCCTTAACCAAATCTGACCTCGACGTTGCATGTGACGAGTCACTGCAACCCTCGCTGCCTCAATTTGGCGACCGGTAATCCACATCTCTTCCAACGACTTTATTCCAAATGAACCGAATGCTAGTTGGTTTCCGCGATTAGCGTTACCTTTCATTCGACCCTTTTGTACTCTTCTAAATTTTACTTTTTTCGGCTGTAACATCCTTAATTTAAATTTTAGTTGTTAAACCTCTATTTTCGTCGTCTGTTACGGTTACCGCCACCACCTTTATGGTGTCCACCACCACCTCGTCCGGGCTTTTGTCCCAGGTTTGGCGAAAGATCGCGATTTCCATAAACCATACCCTTGCATATCCAAACTTTAACACCGATTAAACCGGTTTTAGTTAGAGCTTCAGCCAATGCGTAGTCAATATCTGCACGCAAAGTATGAAGTGGAGTACGGCCGTCTTTATACATTTCAGAACGCGCCATTTCTGCTCCGTTTAACCTGCCAGAAACCAATACTTTGATTCCTTCGGCTCCCATTCTCATGGTTGAAGCAATGGCCATCTTAGTCGCCCTACGGTAAGCAATCTTACCTTCGATTTGACGTGCAATGCTAGTTGCAACGATTTTCGCATCGAGTTCTGGACGTTTAATCTCGAAAATGTTGATTTGAACCTCTTTGTTGGTAATTTTCTTTAATTCTTCTTTCAACTTGTCAACTTCTTGACCGCCTTTACCAATAATAATACCGGGGCGAGAAGTATGAACAGTGATGGTAATCAGCTTCAAGGTACGTTCTATAACGATTCTTGAAATACTGGCTTTGGCCAAACGAGCGTTCAGGTATGTCCTGATTTTATGGTCTTCAACCAGCTTGTCGCCGTAGTTATCACCACCGTACCAATTTGAATCCCATCCTTTGATGAATCCCAAACGATTTGATATCGGATTTACTTTTTGTCCCATTGATTAATTATTAAGATTTTCTTCAACAACACTTTCTTTTCTGTCTACGTGCAAAGTAACGTGGTTCGAACGTTTTCTGATTCGGTGTGCACGACCCTGTGGAGCCGGACGTAACCTTTTCAAAATACGACCTGAATCAACCATAATTTGCGATACGTATAGTTCACTTTCTTCTAAACGAATTCCTTCGTTTTTAGCTTGCCAATTGGCAATTGCCGAAAGCAGAAGTTTCTCTACCCCCCTTGATGCTTCTTTTGAAGAGTACTTCAAAACATCTAAGGCTTTGTTTACCTCCATCCCGCGAATCAAATCGGCTACTAACCTCATTTTTCGTGGAGATGTTGGGCAGTTTTTTAAAACAGCAAAATATTGTTGTTTTTTTTCTTCTTTTCTTTTCTCTGCTGCTAGTCTTTTTCTGGCACCCATTTTCTTTTCTTTTTAAAATTAATAGTTATGCCCTAACGCTTTTTGTTACCACCATGACCCCTGAATGTACGGGTTGGAGCAAATTCTCCAAGACGATGTCCTACCATGTTTTCGGTAACATACACTGGAATAAACTTGTTTCCGTTATGTACAGCAATAGTATGACCTACAAAATCAGGAGAAATTACTGATGCTCTGGCCCATGTTTTCACTACCGATTTTTTATTAGCGTCGTTAAGCGCTACCACTTTTCTTTCAAGCTTGAAATCGATAAAAGGACCTTTTTTTAATGAACGACTCATAATTATTCCTCTTTACTATTTTTTCCTACGTTCTACAATATACTTATTGGAAGCCTTTTTCTTCGAACGAGTTTTAAACCCTTTCGCAAGAACACCTGTACGTGAGCGTGGATGTCCTCCTGAAGATTTACCTTCACCACCACCCATTGGGTGATCGACTGGATTCATCACTACACCACGAACGCGTGGTCTTCTTCCTAACCAACGAGAGCGACCGGCTTTACCCGATTTCTCCAAGTTATGTTCTGTGTTTCCAATAGTACCTACTGTAGCCCTACAGGACGTAAGTACCATACGAGATTCGCCTGAAGGCAATTTCAAAATTGCGAATTTACCTTCACGAGAGGTCAGCTGTGCATAAGCACCTGCACTACGCGCCATTACCCCACCCTGTCTTGGATGAAGCTCAATGTTGTGAACCAAAGTACCAAGAGGTATTTCAGCCAGGGGAAGAGAATTTCCAACTTCAGGATCTACTCCTGTACCGCTCATTACAGTTTGACCAACTTGCAACCCGTTAGGTGACAACATGTAACGTTTCTCGCCATCTTCATATTTCAGAAGTGCGATTCGAGCAGTACGGTTTGGATCGTACTGAATGGATTCGACAACAGCTGCAACACCGTCTTTATTGCGCAAAAAGTCAATAACACGGTATTTGCGTTTGTGTCCCCCGCCTCTATACCTCATTGTCATGCGTCCTTGGTTATTACGACCACCGGACTTTTTGAGGGGCTCTAACAATGATTTTTCAGGCGTAGATGCAGTAATGGTATCAAAAGCGCCAATTACTTTGTGCCTTTGACCCGGAGTTACTGGTTTCAGTTTTCTTACTGCCATAATACTAATTAATTATACGATTATATATTACTATAAAAGTCAATACTATCTCCTTCTACCAAAGTAACAATAGCTTTTTTGAATGCTTTTGTTTTACCGGTAATTACACCGCCTTTAGTAAATCTTGATTTATTCTTGCCACCATATATCATGGTGTTCACGCTTTCAACTGTCACATTATAAAGGCTTTCGATGGCCTTTTTAATTTCCGGCTTACTTGCTTTGCGATCTACCACAAAACCGTAACGGTTAAAACGCTCCGACATGTCGGTCATTTTTTCGGTAACTAATGGTTTTACTAAAATATCCATTTCTTATTTCCGTTAAAGTTTAAACGCTTCTTCAATTTTCGCAACAGAACCTTCCAAAAGCACGATGGCTTTTGCGTTCAATATCTGATAAGTACTTAATTCTGAAGCAATTACGACTGATACGTCCTGCAGATTTCGCGACGACAAATATATATTATTATTTTCAGTTGGTAAAACGAAAAGTGACTTTTTATCAGCTATTTGCAAATTGTTTTGCATTGCTAACATTTCTTTTGTTTTTGGAGCTTCA
This sequence comes from Draconibacterium sp., assembly GCA_030595485.1. Classification (GTDB taxonomy): domain Bacteria; phylum Bacteroidota; class Bacteroidia; order Bacteroidales; family Prolixibacteraceae; genus Draconibacterium. Next base: position 8,347 of record JAUVDE010000027.1, on the reverse strand, counting down.
AAATTGAAGTCCTCAACAACCATAATACTTTTTTCGCTTGCCTTATAAGTAAGTGCCGATCTACGGGCTAATTGCTTAACTTTTTTGTTAAGTTTAAAACCGTAGTTACGTGGACGTGGACCAAAAACAGTACCACCACCGCGAAATAAAGGCGACTTTATACTACCTGCACGAGCTGTACCAGTACCTTTTTGCTTTTTAATCTTGCGGGTACTTCCTGTAATTTCAGCACGTTCTTTAGTTTTGCTTGTTCCCTGACGCTGATTTGCCAAATATTGTTTTACATCTAAGTAAATGGCATGATCGCTAGGTTCAACACCGAAAATCTGGTCATTCAAAGTGACTTTCTTTCCGGTTTCTTTTCCTTCTATATTCAGTACACTTAATTCCATTGCTTCCTAATAATTAAATATGAACCTTTGGCTCCAGGTACTGAACCTTTAACCACTAATAAATTCTTCTCAGGAATAATTTTCATTACTTCCAGGTTTTCGATAGTAACCGTTGAGCCACCATCTCTACCTGCCATGCGCATTCCTTTAAAAACTCGTGAAGGCCATGATGAAGCTCCAATAGAACCCGGCGCACGCAATCTGTTGTGCTGACCGTGTGTCGCATCATTTACTCCCTTAAAGTTGTGTCTTTTTACTACACCCTGGAATCCTTTACCTTTTGAAACACCAACAACATCAACATAATCACTTTCGTGAAAAATGTTTACGTCAACTTCTTGTCCCAATTCGAAATCTCCCTGAAAGGTGTTGTGAAACTCTACTACTTTGCGTTTCGGAGTTGTGCCAGCTTTTTTAAAGTGACCAAACTCTGCTTTAGTGGCGTGCTTTTCTTTCTTCTCGCCATAAGCTAATTGTAACGCGCTGTAGCCATCGGTCTCCTCGGTCTTAACTTGTGTTACGACGCAAGGACCGGCTTCAATCACAGTGCATGGGACGTTTTTCCCCTCAACACTGAATACGGATGTCATTCCGATTTTCTTTCCAATAATACCAGCCATTTTCGACTACTTTTAAATTATCAAACTTTAATTTCTACCTCAACGCCACTAGGAAGCTCAAGCTTCATTAGCGCGTCAATTGTTTTAGCGGTTGAGCTATAAATGTCAATCAAACGTTTGTAAGACGACAACTGAAATTGTTCCCTCGATTTTTTATTAACGAAGGTCGAACGTAAAACAGTGAAAACTCTTCGGTGTGTAGGAAGTGGAATAGGACCACTTACAACTGCACCTGTAGATTTTACCGTTTTTACGATTTTCTCAGCCGACTTGTCTACCAAGTTGTGATCGTACGATTTTAGCTTAATCCTGATCTTTTGACTCATAAGAGAAAATTGTTATAATTATTATAATAAATCTGTCTTACCTTGAACATCTTCCAACACTTTTGTTGCCAATCCTTTTGGCACTTCAGCGTAGTGGCTAAACTCCATTGACGAAGTTGCTCTACCTGATGAAAGAGTACGCAATACTGTTACGTAACCGAATTGCTCAGCAAGTGGTACTTTAGCTGTAATCACTTTAGCACCTCCTTTATCTTCCATTCCGGCTATTTCTCCACGACGACGGTTTAAGTCGCCAATAATATCACCCATATATTCTTCTGGAGTAACAATCTCCACTTTCATAATAGGTTCCAATAATTTTGGTCCCGCTTTTGAAGCTCCATTACGGAATGCTTGTTTTGCACAAATTTCAAACGACAATTGGTCTGAATCTACAGGGTGGAATGAACCATCATGTAAAGTTACTTTCAAACTGTCAACCTGAAATCCGGCAAGTGGTCCATTTCTTAAAGCATCTTTGAAACCTTTTTCAATTGGTCCAATAAATTCTTTAGGAATACGCCCACCTTTTACTTTATCAATAAACTCTAAACCACTTTTTCCTTCTTCGGTAGGTTCAATTGTTACGATAATATCAGCGAATTTACCACGACCACCTGTTTGTTTCTTAAATACCTCGCGAAATTCAAGTTTCTTACTAATAGCCTCTTTGTATGCCACCTGAGGAGCTCCCTGATTACACTCAACTTTAAACTCACGACGTAAACGGTCAACCAAAATTTCTAAGTGAAGTTCACCCATTCCGCGAATAACTGTCTGACCTGAGTCTTCGTCAGTTTTCACAATGAATGTTGGATCTTCTTCAGCCAATTTAGCTAAACCATTTCCTAGTTTATCGATGTCTTTTTGCGATTTGGGCTCAATTGCAACACCAATTACCGGCTCTGGAAAATCCATGCTTTCCAAAACAATTGGGTTTTTAATATCGCAAAGTGTATCACCTGTACGTATATTTTTGAAACCTACAGCAGCACAAATATCACCTGCCTCAATTACATCTTTCGGATTTTGTTTGTTTGAGTGCATTTGGTACAAACGTGAAATACGTTCTTTTTTACCAGTACGTGTATTCAATACACTTGAACCCGACTCTATTTTGCCAGAATAAACACGCATAAATGCCAAACGACCAACAAATGGGTCGGTAGCAATTTTGAATGCTAAAGCAGCAAATGGCTCCTCAACGTCAGCCGAACGAGTTTCTTCTTCTTTTGTTCCAGGGATTGTCCCAATAATTTCGCCACTATCCAACGGACTTGACAAGAAAGCACAAACTGAATCTAACAAACGTTGTACACCTTTATTTTTAAATGCTGAACCACACATCATCGGAATAATTACTCCTTCGATAGTTGCACGACGAATAACAGTCAACATTTCATCTTTGGTAATTGAATCCGAGTCTTCGAAATAACGCTCTAAAAGTGCGTCATCTACTTCCGCAATCGATTCAACCATTTTACCTCTCCACTCCTCAGCTTGCTCAAGTAATTCCGCAGGAATCTCTTCCAAACTGTAAGTTGTTCCTTTGTTCTCATCATCGTGCCAGCGAACTGCTTTCATTTCGATAAGGTCGATAACCCCTTCGAATTTCTCTTCAGCACCGATAGGGATTTGAACTGGAACAGGATTAGCTTTTAATTTATCGATGATGTCCTGATAAACAGCAAAGAAATCGGCACCCGAACGGTCCATTTTATTTACAAAAGCAATACGTGGAACACCGTATTTTTCAGCCTGACGCCAAACAGTTTCCGACTGTGCCTCAACTCCACCTACTGCACAGAAAAGTGCAACAGTACCGTCAAGAATACGCAACGAACGCTCAACCTCTACTGTAAAGTCAACGTGTCCGGGAGTATCGATAATGTTAATTTTGTGCTCAATATCTTTGTACTTCCAGAATGTAGTAGTAGCAGCCGAAGTAATAGTAATACCTCTTTCCTGCTCTTGCTCCATCCAGTCCATAGTTGCAGCGCCATCATGTACTTCACCAATTCGGTGAGTCAATCCAGTATAATATAAAACACGTTCCGATACGGTAGTTTTACCTGCATCGATATGTGCCATAATACCAATATTTCTTGTATATTTCAGATCTTGCGTAGCCATCTTTTACCTTTTCTAATTACCTTTTCTACTAAACTATAAACTCTAATTGACTAAAATCTGAAGTGTGCGAACGCACGGTTGGCCTCTGCCATACGGTGAGTATCTTCTTTCTTCTTGAATGCTCCACCTTCTTCGTTGAATCCAGCTACAATTTCTGCAGATAATTTATCGGCCATTGATTTACCAGAACGTTTACGAGCATACAAAATCATATTTTTAATACTGATTGATTGCTTTCTCTCTTGTCTTACTTCCATTGGAACTTGAAAAGTAGCACCACCTACACGACGGCTTTTCACCTCAACTCCAGGAGTAATATTGTCCAATGCTTTTTTCCAAACATCAAGTGGAGACAACTCAGTATCTTTTACTCTTTTTTCAACCATTTCAATAGCCTCATAAAACACAGTATAGGCTGTTGATTTTTTTCCATCTACCATAAGGTCGTTTACGAAACGAGTTACCAGTAAATCGTTAAATTTTGGATCTGGCAACAAAATCCTCTTCTTTGGTTTCGACTTTCTCATTTTAAAACTTTTAAGTGTTATCTAAATCGGCTGCCCCTTAAGGCGGTCTTCAGCTTTTCTCCGGAAGACATTAGGGAGAATTACTTACTCAACCAAACCACTGCAATAACAATAGTTAATTACTCTTTTTTACTTCTGTTTATTTTTTCGGTCTTTTAGTACCGTACTTCGAACGACGTTGCGTACGTCCTTCAACACCTGCTGTATCTAGTGCACCACGAATTAAGTGGTAACGAACACCCGGAAGGTCTTTAATACGTCCACCGCGAACAAGTACAATCGAGTGCTCTTGTAAGTTGTGTCCTTCTCCTGGAATGTAAGCATTCACCTCTTTACCATTGGTTAACCTTACCCTTGCAACTTTACGCATTGCCGAGTTTGGCTTTTTAGGTGTAGTTGTATAAACACGAACACATACACCACGACGTTGTGGGCATGAATCTAAAGCTGGAGACTTACTTTTCTCCACTTTACTTTGTCTTCCTTTTCTAACTAACTGTGAAATAGTTGGCATAACTACCTGTTTTTTATATAGTTAATAATCTTTTCTCAAAACGGACTGCAAAAGTATGCAAAAATCCCTAATAATCAATCGTTTCGGGAGGAAAATGCATACTTCCCCCTTAAAACGGCTCGCAAAAGTACAACTTTAAATTAATCTGCAATAACAATTAACCTTTTTTTTGAAATAATTAAGATTGGAATTGATTGAAGACTAGAAGATTGAAGCGGCATGCTGGAAGCACAAAATTGAATGTAGACGGATGACGGGCCAAGCAATGCAATCCAGGAGGCAAGGCTTAACATTCGAAAATGCCTGAGAACTTAGAATAAGACTGGAAACTAGTTATTCACCCGTTCTTTCCAAAGGGCTTTTAAAGGATTAAAAAAGCGTTGAATCAAACGTAAATCTTCGGTAATGATTTCAGCTTTCCCCACCAATTGATTTTGCATCTGCAACTTGTTGTCATAGTTGGTAACCAAGCCTTCGGGGAATTCAACTTCCACCATATAAAAATTATCTTCTGGAACTAAAGACACATTTTTCACTTTGCCTCGAACCAAACCAAATTCCATGTACGGATAATTATCAAATTTTACATTTACATCTAATTCTGTGCGAACTTTTCCCGATCCCCGAACCGGCAATTCAACCTTCCCTACAATTTCGCCGACATTATCGGGCACCACATTAAACACTCGGTCGCCTTCTGTAATGTTTTGGTTTTCGGCATAAAACCTATTAAACGAAATAGTACCTTCGATTGGCGAACGTAATAAAAAAGTCAACTCCCAGTTAATCACCTCACTTTTAAGGATATTAAAGGCTTCCAACACTGCTGATTCATGCTGAATGTTATAATCATGAAACTCTTTGTCGTTTTCAATTATGCGCTGATCGAGTTCGCCAATATCAATTTGTTTTTGAGCCAAATCAGAACGCAATCCATCCAATTCCGATTTTTTCGAAAGCATTTCTGACTCTGCTTTCTCGAGGTCGGTACTCGAAACCACCCCCCCAGCCAATAATTTTTTCTGACGTTCGTAGTGTCGTTTTTTTATCTGATATTCTTTGTCGACAGCCACTTTTTGCTCCCAAAGTCGGTCGTAAAGAATACGTGCATTTTTAAGCTGGTCTTTGTACGACTCCTCTTTCAGCATGTAATAATTTCGTTTCTTAAACTCCTTCAACTCCCCCGATTTGGTAAGAAAAGTAGAATAATACTCCTGCAAAGAACCCAATTGAAAATGCCGGCTAAACTTTGAAGAACTAGCGAAATTTAAAGTATCAAACTCCGATTGAACTTCACTTAAAAGAGATTCCAACTCCAAAATATCGGTGTAATTTGCAGTATTTTCAATAAGCGCAATAATTTGTTTTGCACGTACTTTGGTTTTGTCTTTCACAAAAAGCTTATCGATTTTTCCGGTTGCACGAGCCACCAAAGTTGCCGGTGGGTTTTCGGTTGTAACAACAATATTCGATTGTAAAACATCGGGGTAACTAAACACAAAACTGAATACAATTATTAATGCAAAAATGGCAGCAAACAGGTAAATTCCATAGCGAACCATTCCCGATGGAACTCCTCCTAGAATTTCTTGTACTTCGCCACTTCGAATTTCTATTTTGTTGTCTTCAGCCATTAGTTCCCAAGTTCTAATTGATTTTTCACTAGCTCAAAATATTTACCCTTTTTCGCAATCAATTCTTCATGATTTCCACGTTCAACAATTTCACCAGCTTCGAGAACAATTATTTGGTCGGCATTTTTTACCGTACTTAAACGGTGAGCAACAACCACAACAGTTTTCCCTTTCGAGAACTTATCCATGTTCTCCATAATCATTTTCTCGTTGTTGGCATCCAATGCATTTGTAGCCTCATCGAAAAACAAATATTCGGGTGATTTATAAATGGCTCGTGCAATTAATATACGCTGTTTTTGCCCCTGACTTAAGCCAACACCTTCTTGTCCAATTTTTGTATTATAACTTAAAGGCAGCGCTTCAATATACTCTTGAATATTTGCCATTTTCACAGCATTTAACAAGCGCTCTTCATCAACCCGCTCTTCGTTCACCACAATATTTTTAGCAATGCTATCTGAAAAAAGAAAACCATCTTGCATAACTACTCCGCAGTTTTCGCGCCATAAACGAGGAGAAAAATTTGCCAATCGTGTGCCACCAATTTTTATGTCGCCCGATGCCGGAGGATAAAAGCCAAGCAGTAGTTTTATAAGCGTAGTTTTTCCACTTCCACTCGATCCAACAATAGCAGTTGTTTTCTTTTCCGGAATTTCAAGATTAATATCGTTTAATACTTTTGGCGAACGCGGGCCTTCGTATTGAAACACCAAATTTGAGATTGAAATTGATTTCTTCTCGGGTAATATTTTAACGTTAGCTGCACCAGCATCGCTTTCATCTTTTTTATCATGAATTTCAGCCAAACGCTCCAAACTAATTTTGGCATCCTGCGCATTGTGCATAAAACTTATTAGCTGACGCAAAGGCGAATTTAGCTGACCTATTATATATTGTATAGCCAGCATCATACCCAAAGTAAGTTCGCCAGTTACCACTGCGGTTGCCGAAATTACAATTATAAGTATGTTTTTTGTTTCGTTAATAAATACCGAGCCGGCATCTTGATACTGTTGCAAGGACAAACTTTTAATACTCACTTTAAACAAACCTGCCTGAACACGCTCCCACTCCCAACGTTTTTCTTTTTCGTAGTTATTCAGCTTAATCTCCTGCATTCCATTAATAATCTGAATCAACTTGCTTTGATTTTCCGAGAGTTTCGTAAACCTTTTAAAATCGAGCTCACGGCGACGTTTCATAAAAAGGTAAATCCAGATAAAATAAAGCACCGAACCGGCAATAAATATAAAGAATATGGTCCAGCTGTAAATGGCAAGAACAATAGCAAAAACCACTAAACTAAAAACAGAAAACAAAATTCCGATGGATTGTGCAGTTAGGAAACGTTCAATTCGGTCATGGTCTTCAATACGCTGCAAAATATCGCCAATCATCTTCGAATCGAAAAAACCCAGTGGCAATTTCATTAACTTAATAAGGAAGTCGGAAATGATTGAAATATTGATTCGAGTACTAATGTGTAGTAAAATCCAAGAACGTATAAACTCAACCGACATTCGGCTAATAAACAAAACCAGCTGTGCAAAAAGAACCAAGTATATAAAACTTATATCTTGATTATTAATACCAATATCGACAACACTCTGGGTTAAAAATGGCAGAATCAGTTGAATTAAACTTCCTAAAAAGAAACCCAGAATTAGCTGAATTACAAGTTTCCGGTATGGTTTTAAATAATTCCGTACAAATCGGAAACCTGTGCGGCTCACTTTCTCATCGTCTTCTTGATAAAAGTCGGGCGTTGGCTGCAACATTAAACAAATACCTTTTTCTTCGCCATCGGCAACAGTTGAAAGCCAGTGCTCGCAAAACTCCTTTTCGGTGTATTCCATTCGACCAAAAGCCGGGTCGGCAATAAACACTTTGCCTTTACGCATTTTATAAACCACTACAAAATGGTCTTGCCCCCAATGTACAACGCAAGGCAGTGGTGCTTCTTTTTTCAACTGCTCGAAAGAAATTTTTACGCCCATCGAACGCATTCCAATGGCTTCGGCAGCATCACTAATTCCCAGCAAAGAAACACCTTCTCTGGTAATGTATGATTTTTCGCGAAGTGATTCGGTGGTGAAATGTTTCCCGTAGAATTTTGCCACCATACGCAAGCAGGTAGGACCACAATCCATAGCATCAAACTGCTGATAAAACGGGAACTTTGACATAATCAGGTTTTG
>JAUVDE010000261.1 GCA_030595485.1 Draconibacterium sp. | reverse complement strand
GCTTTATAAACGCTTAGCATAAGGTAGATTTTTTGAGTTCTTAGAGACAAGGCATACCTTAGTCTTTACTATTTATTAGTTTGAAGTTGCAAGATAATAAAATTGGGTGTGAATATTAGTTGTCTACAATGTATTTAACCGTAGAGACAGGGCATGCCCTGTCTAACCTACCTTATTCATAAAAAAAACAGAAAAGCAAGCTAAGCGTCAGTGTAACAATATAATGTCGCTGTCCGAGTAAAAAACTAAGTTTTCTGTTTTTTTACAAGTGCGTTTATTTCAACGCACCTGCTTCGTTACGAAACGTTTGAAATAGACAACTATGTCGGCACGTTCCGATGCCTCGCATCTGCATCAAACTAAACGCATGAATAAGGTAGGCTAAGTATAATTGTAGAATATTTGTTAGAATTAAAATCCCACACCACGACTTTGACCAACACTAACACGCGTTTCAATTTTAAAGTTTTTCGAAACTTTGTATTGCATGAACATTGTTGAACCGTAGGTGTCGAAATAGCTGCCATTTATATTTGGAGCTGGAGCCGACATTACAGAGTTTGCGCCATAACTAAAACCGCCCACTACCAATTTATCGCCTAAACTGTAAGCAGCTTCACTCAAAATTTCACCGTTGTAGAAAAGGGGCGAAAAACCACCAAAACTTCCGGGCGAAAAGCCACCGATAGAATAATTGTTAAGCGGCAAAACATTAAGACTAACCGTGTAACGTTGTTGATATTCGTATTGTGTATTAAATTCGGGAAGCTTTATTTCCTCTAAAAAATAATCACTCTGAAATGTACCATTCAGAAATTGCTGATATTCCAAATTGCGGTGCATTTGCATTTCTGTAGAATCGATTTCACCAAAATCCATAACAAGACCTTGTTGAGCTGCTGCACTCAAACAAAAAGCAGAAAATAATATGACCAGAAAATGCTTCACCATTAAACCTCGTATACAAAATTCGTGCAAAAATACGATTATTTGCAGAAGGTTTGCGGTGAAATGGGTTAAAAAGCGTTAAGTATTAAAGTTTTGCGTAAGCTGCTTTTATTTCAGAATAAGTAGCGTCGCTAATTTTGTAAAGTGGCAAACGCAATTCATTTTCAATGGTTTCCTGAATATTCATTAAAGCTTTAACTCCTCCTGGATTTCCTTCTTTAAAAAGTAATTGGAACATTTCAATAAGCTTGTAATGAATTTCGCGAGCCTCGGCATATTTCCCTTCTAAGGCTAAATGCATTAATGTGCTTATTTCTTTTGGCATTGCATTTCCCATAACCGAAATAAGTCCTTTGCCACCAATGGCCGAAATTGTTAGTGCCAGTAAGTCGTCACCTGAAATAAGTGTGAAATTATCGGGAGTGTACTTCGCTATTTTTGTCATTTGCGAATGTTCTCCTGATGCTTCTTTAATAGCCACAAATTTATCCGATGCTTCTACAATTCTTGCAACTGTAGCAGCTTCCATGTTTATACCGGTACGCGATGGTACATTGTATAAAATAATTGGAACCGGGCTGGCTTTGGCAACCTCTAAATAGTGGTGGTACAAACCTTCTTGCGAGGGTTTATTGTAGTAAGGTGTAACTACAAGAATTCCGTCAACACCTTCGAAATTAAATTTGTCAATTTGCTTACAAACAGTGCGGGTATCATTTCCACCCATTCCAACAACAACCGGTAGTCCGGCCGATTTTTCCTTAATGAGTTCAACTACGTGCGATTTCTCGTCGGTAGTTAATGTTGCTGTTTCAGCCGTTGTTCCCAAGGCTACTAAATAATCCATTCCACCATTTACCTGGTTGTCAATAACGGTTTCCAGCGCTTTGTAATCTACCTGGTTGTTGGTGGTGAAAGGAGTTACCAAAGCTACTCCGGCACCTGTAAAAAGCTGACTCATTAATTCGAATTTTTATTTAGCTGCGCAAGATAGAAAATTTGTTGTTTGGCAAGGTAAATTGGGTCTTTATTTTCGCCAATTTTAATATTCAAATCGAAATGGTTTTTATCGTTTGGCGAGCTACCAATTTTAAATTTGGCTTTTGAAAGTGCTGTAATATAGTCCACCGCAAAGTTAGGTTCAAAAGCAATATTTAGTAGAAGGTCGAAGTTCATTTGCATAAAATCGCCCACCTTTTCGGGTTTAGGAATTCCCCACCAATTTAAATCAACAACGGTTAGCGAGTTGGCTTCAGCAGCCGGATTCGAATCGTTATCGAAAATACAGTAATCGCGAAAAATAGCTCCTTGTTGATTAAAATACTCGCGCAGAAATTGAATAGCCGGCTTTTCGGAAGGTTGCCAAATTACACCCACTTTGCTGTGTTTTACCAGTTTCGGAATTTCAGGAGTTCTGTTTTGTGCAGCTATAAGTTTAGCCAGTTTGCGATATGCGTATTTTTGTTTGAATCCCATTTTGTTGCTTTGCTTACTTTTTATTTTTCTTCTTTTTGCTGGGTTTGCATTCTTTACAGAATTCGTTTAATGTTTTTATTTCCTGTAAAACATATGTATTCCATTTCTCAATTTCCTCAGTGATTGACCCATGGAATGTATCACTTTCTATTTCGGAAAGTAAGCGATTGTGTTCAGCTAAAACCGCTTGATGCAATTCTGAAGGACCCTTGGTGAGAAGATGCGTTCTTTCTTCAAAGAATTTTTTGCGAAGATTTCGGGCTTGAAGTTCGTAAAGGTTGAAAATTAGCTGCTGGTGTTTTAATAATCGAAGTGTGCTTTTTTCATCACCTTTGTCGAAATACGATGCGTCTTTCTGAAAAGTAGCAGATACGTTTTTATTTAAATTGCGTGTTGTAATCAAATTAATACCACCCACTTCGTACTTTACACTAAAACTTCCGGTGGCAGATTGCATTTGACCGGTATTAGGTGCCTTTCCTTGAAAATGATCTAGTGTGAGTTTATAGTCTTCCGTCCATTCTATTATATTCTGCGCACTTGAAAAGTGTACGGATAAGAATAGCAGTATAATCAGAAATAGGTGCTTTTTCATTGTGTTGTAATAATTGAAATTCAAATGTAATTACTTTTTAGCGATTCAGTTTTTTATTCTTCCAGCATTCTTAGAAATTCATCTTCCGAAATCATTGGAACTCCCAACTTCGTAACTTTCTCTAACTTGCTTGGGCCAATGTTTTTACCGGCAATCATATAATTTGTTTTTTTCGAAATTGAGCCTACATTTTTTCCACCATTTTTTTCAATTATTTTCTTGAGTTCATCGCGCGAATGTTTCTCAAACGTTCCGGAAATTATGATGTTTAGACTGGCTAATTTATCAGTTTGACCTTCCAGTTGATCATCGCTAATTGCAAATTGTAAGCCTTGTTCTTGCAGATTTTTAATTAGTTCAAGGTGTTCATCTTTCGAAAACCATTCAACAACACTTTCTGCAATTCTACCTCCAATTTCATCAATCTCAATTAATTGCTCAACAGTTTGTTGTTGAATGTTTTCTATGGTATGCAGTTTTTTAACCAAAGTTTTAGCAACCGTTTCACCAACAAAACGAATTCCTAACCCAAAAAGTACACGTTCAAAGGGAACTTTTTTCGAAGCTTCCAAACCATCCAGAATTCGTTGAGCCGATTTCTCAGCCATACGTTCTAACTTCTCAAGTTGCTCCTTCGTCAGTTGATAAAAATCAGTTGTATCTTTTGCAAGTCCTTCGTTGAAAAATAATTCAATAGTTTCTTGTCCAATGCCATCAATATCCATTGCTTTCCGGCTGACAAAGTGTTCCATCTTTCCCTTTATTTGGGGCGGACAGCCATCTTCATTAGGGCAATAATGTGCAGCTTCTCCTTCTTTTCGAATTAATTCCGTTCCACATTCCGGACAATTTTCAATAAAAGTTATGGGCTGAAACATTGGGTGACGTTTGCTGACATCAACCGCAGTTATTTTTGGAATAATTTCGCCACCTTTTTCCACTTTAACCGTGTCTTCCAAATACAAATCAAGGTTCTGAATAATATCGGCATTGTGCAACGAGGCACGTTTAACAACCGTTCCGGCAATTTGTACTGGCTCTAAATTTGCAACCGGAGTAACTGCCCCCGTTCTACCTACTTGGTACGAAACCGATTTTAGAAGGGTTGAAACACTTTCAGCTTTAAACTTATAAGCAATAGCCCAGCGTGGCGATTTGGCGGTAAAACCCAAATTATCTTGTAAGTTTTTCGAATTCACTTTAATAACAATTCCATCGGTTGCGACAGGAAGATTATGGCGTTCGGTATCCCATTTTTTTATGAAGGCAAAAACTTCATCGAGGTTTTTACAAAGTTGTGTTGCATCCGAAATTTTAAAGCCCCACTCGCGTGCTTTGTTTAAGTTCTGCACATGACCATCTTCGGGTAAACTACTACCTAGTATATAATATAAATAAGCATCTAGATTTCGGGATGCAACAACGGCCGAGTTTTTCATTTTTAAAGTTCCGGCTGAAGTATTTCGTGGATTTGCAAGAAGTGGTTCGCCTGCTTTTTCAAGCTCTGCATTTAAGTTGTTAAACACCACAAATGGCATTACAATTTCGCCACGTATTTCAAAATTATTTGGATAATCATTTCCGCGCAATTTTAATGGAATAGATTTTATGGTACGTACGTTTGTGGTTACATCATCACCTTTTACTCCATCACCACGAGTGACGCCACGAACCAATTCGCCATTTTCGTAGGTCAAACTAATCGATGAACCATCGAACTTTAACTCGCATACGTAATCAAAATCATCAGTTTCAATAATCTTTTTTATGCGGGTGTCGAAGTCTTGAATTTCCTCTTCGTTGTAGGCATTCGAAAGTGAAAGCATCGAATATTTATGCTCTACCTGTACGAAATCGGAGCTAAGGTCGCTTCCTACTCGCTGTGTTGGAGAATTGGGGTCGTTAATTCCATGTTCCTTTTCCAGCTTTTCCAGCTCCTTTAATTTCATGTCGAAATCAAAATCACTAATTTCTTGTGCGGCCAAAACATAATATTTATAGTTGTGTTCGGCCAGTTCTTGCTGTAATTCCTTAATTTTATTTAATGCTTCTTTTTCTTCTTGTTTCATTTGGTAATCGTCTAATTTTATTACGTCATTCCGAACTCGTTTCGGAATCTCTGAAAGATGCTGAAACAAGTTCAGCATGACGATTGGCATCTTGAGTATTCTGCATAAAAATACTTAAAGATTTCCTTTCCGTTTAAACAATTTAAGGCTGAAATGTCTTTAAGTTTTAAACAAAACGAATTTGTTATGGCATTTACACTAAAAGTTGGCTCGCAAGCTATTGATTTTAACCTTCCTGCAACCGATGGGAAAAACTATTCGCTGGAAAGTTTTATCGACAAAAAGTAT
>JAUVDE010000329.1 GCA_030595485.1 Draconibacterium sp. | reverse complement strand
ACACTTTTTGTCAGCGGCTCGCTTAGTACTGTTTCGTTTTGTGGCGAGAATAATTCAGCTTCAAGTGTCCATCCTTCAATTTCTTCGGGAGCAACACGGGTAATTGTGGGGCGTATTTGCAATAGTGCATCCTGATAGTTATTGTCTAAACGAGTACGCACAAAAAAGTCTTCGATAGCTACTTTCGGTTGAGCTAAAAGCATTACTTCGCGGTGTAAGCCACTCATGCGCCAGTGGTCTTGATCTTCTAAATAAAAACCATCGCTCCAACGGTAAACCTCAACGGCTACTTTATTTTCGCCTGATTGTACAAAATTAGTAATATCAAATTCAGCAGGTAAGCGACTGTCCTGACTATAACCAACTTTTTCGCCATTCACCCAAACATACATGGCCGAGCTAACCCCGCCAAAGTGGAGAATAATGCGTTGGTTATTCCAGTTTTCAGGAATCGTAAATGTTTTTACATACGAACCTACCTGATTATCTCTAGGAATAAACGGAGGATCTGGTTGGAAGTTATATCCCACATTTTTATAAATAGGAACTCCATAACCTTTCATTTCCCAGCAGGATGGAACGTCAAGATCATCCCAAGCCGAAACATCATTTTTGTAAAAATCCTTCGGACGTGCATCTTCCGATTCGGAATAGTTGAATTTCCAAGTGCCGTTAAGCGAAAGCATTCTTGAATTTTCGCGGTCACCAGTTAAGGCATCAGCAGTATTTTTAAAAGAATAAGAAGTTGCTCGTGCAGGCATTTTATTTTTGGCAATAACGGTTGGATCTTCCCATTCGTTATTTTGTGCAATAACAGAGCTTGCAAAAAGAATTAAAATTAGAGTAAATAGTTTGTTCATCTTATTTTCGTTTAAATATTTGTACTATTAATTCGACGAGCAAATATAGTTTTATACCAATATAAATGATTAGAATCGACTTAAAAGAGGTGAGATTTTAGCTTAAATTTACAGTTCAATTTTCCTCAATTGGAGCAGTCGGAAATCCATCACGTTTGAACCCGGAATATCGGTTGCTTTTAAAGTAAGCAAACCCTTACCTTGTTCTAGATGAATAGTCCCAACTTTTGTGCGCTTGAATTCTTTAACATATCCTTCTTGTCGTGGATAAATATCGTCATCCTTTAGTAAAGGAGCGTAAAAAGCCTCATTGATTTGAAATGCAAGTTTTGATTGATTAAAACTTAACTCAACCACTGAGCCAATTGCCTCTTTGGGGCAGGTGTAAAACAATTCTACCTCGTATTCTCCTGTTGTTAAAACTTCGGTGTTGAATGTTACTTTATCCTTAATGCTGGTCCAGTTTTGCAGAAAGGTGCTATTTGGAAAGCGGTTGGAACGTACGATATTTCCGTGGGCAATGGCATCACGCGCCGGAAGTTGTGTGTACGATAAACTGGGGTGCCCAATCGGGAAGGGGCGATTGGTATTTCTGACGAGTTCCGAAGCCACCTCATTCTTCCATTTTGTTTTTGCTGAAAGCAGCCTTGCATATTCACCCGGAAATTTGCTCGCAACATCGGTAAATTGTCCGGGGTCAGTTTCCATGTCAAATAGTTTATTCTGATGGTCGAGTCGGAATTTTTGATTACGCAAACTGGTTTTTTTATTCCAGTAATTGTAAATAATGCGCTCTGGCCATTCATCTGCATCTTCTATCAGAAGTGGTTTCAGGCTTATTCCATCTAATGGTTTTTTAAGTTTGAGGTTAATTCCCGACAAATCTGCCAGAGTAGGCAAGAGGTCAATTCCACTGGCAATCTGCTGAACGTTTTTGCCTTTTGTTAAAGTGCCATCCCATTTCATAATCATTGGTGAGCGCACACCACCTTCGTCAGTTGATCCTTTTTTTCCTTTCATGCCACCATTCCAGCGCACACTGTTCGGTCCATTGTCCGATAAGTAAATGATGATGGTATTTTCCAATAAACCAAGCTTCGCCACCTTTTCTGTAATTCGCCCTACATTCCAATCAATGTTTTCGCACATGGCAAGCGCAGCTTTGGTAAAAGGAATATCTTCCTTTTGTTTATCACGGTTAAATAGCTCCAACTCTTTGTTTTTATATTTATCCCAAAACTTATCGGGAATCTGCATTGGCGAGTGCGGCGTGTTAAAAGGCAAGTATAAAAAGAATGGCTTGTCTTTGTTCTTCTCAATAAAATCTAAACCATGTTGAGTGAAATCATCAATTATAAATCCGTCACCTTTTACAATTTCTCCATTGTGTTCCAACATGGGATTGTAGTAGTTTCCCCAGTGTCCCGAGCAAAATCCGTAGTAATCATCAAATCCACGTGAGTTAGGGTGGTAAGGAGCTTGCATGCCATTGTGCCATTTTCCGTATGCAGCCGTGGCATACCCTGCATCGCTGAATACTTCGGCAATGGTTGTTTCGTCTAGATCTAATCGTTCGCCACCTGCACTGGTCGACCAAACGCCTCCTCTAACATGATATCTCCCGGTAAGTAATTCCGCTCGGGTGGGTGAGCAAACCGGGCAAACATAAAAGCGATTAAAAGTTACACCCGTTTTTGCAAGTTTATCGATATTCGGCGTATTTATATTTGTATTCCCGTTATAGCTTAAATCCCCCCAGCCTTGGTCATCAGTGAGAATTAATATAATATTGGGTGGTGTGTTATTTTGTTTTTCGGTACACGAAAATAGAATAAACGACAACAAAAAAAGTGGAAGAAAAAGCTTCATCGGTAATGGTTTAAGTTGAGCTTAAAAATAAACATTAGGAATTTATTTGAACTATCATATTCAAATAAAGTGAGATGTAATTTATAGTAGTGGTTGTATTTATTGTTGATAATATCGAGATCCTGAAACCTCGTCTGACCAATGCCGGGCAAGAAGTTCGGGGTGACGTCATGCTGGACTTGTTTCAGCAACTTCTAACGGACAAATTAAAGAATTGATTTGATTTCCGCTATCGATTCCAGTTTAATCCAATTCGGATGTTCATCTTTTTCTTCAGCTTCTTCATGAATCCAGGTTGTGTGAAAAGGAATATGAATGCCAAATCCGCCTAAATCAAAAACCGGTTCAATGTCCGATTTATACGAATTTCCAATCATTAAAAAATCTTTTGGAGCAATTTCAAGGTGGGAGAGAAGTTTCTGATAATCGGCTGCATTTTTATTACTCATCACTTCCACATGATGGAAATAATTTTCAAGCTTTGATTTTTTCAGTTTGCGTTCCTGATCGAGCAAATCACCTTTTGTGGCCACAATCAATTTGTAGTCTTTTTCTTTTAAGTATTCCAGTATATTAACCACTCCGTCCAGTAATTCTACAGGCTGATTAATTTGCGTTTTACCTAATTCAATAATTTTCTCAAGTATGGTTTGTGGTACTTTATTATTTGTGACTTTTAAGGCCGTTTCCAACATTGAAAGTATAAAACCTTTGGTGCCATAGCCATATTCTTTAAGGTTTTTAATTTCGGTTGCAAACAGAACTTTCATACATTCTTCTGAAGTTGAAAAGTTAGAAAGCAAGTCGCAAAATTCCGCTTCAGTTTCGCGGAAAAATGTTTCGTTTACCCAAAGTGTGTCGTCAGCATCGAAGGCAATTACTTTAAAGTTTGATTTCATGAACATAAATATAGAATCAAGACACAAGACACAAGAATCAAGACAGGAATTTTACAAGGCTAAATTAACAAGTGTAATTCCAGAGCCTCCAAAATCGACATGCTCGTCTTTAAAGCTGCGTACCATCGGCTCCGAACCTAGATATTCGCGAATTATTTGTCTTAAAATTCCATTCCCTTTTCCATGAAGGATTCGAATGTTCTCTTCAATATCGGCATCCAATAGATAAAGTGGGATTCTGCCGACATTCACTTTCCATGCTTTGGCAGTAACATTTCTGCCGGGAAGGGCAATCTTCACTTTTATCCATTTTCCATTTTCATCGCGTACCGGAATAAGTGGAAGTTGCGTAAATTTTTGGGAATTATACTCCGAAATTTGGTCGCCATTTAACGAAAGTGATTGCTTAAAGTAGCCTTGTCTGTACAACAGCCCGATTCCAATCATATTTTTATTGGAGTCGCTGGCTTGTTTCAGGTAATCGCCGGCCAAAATTCCCAAGCCACCCGAATAAATTTGAAGGCTGACCTGCAAGCCGAATTCCATGCTGAAATAGGCTACCAATTCTTCAGGTTTGTTCTCAGCTTCTGCCAAATAAGCTTTCAAAGCTTGATTTACTTTCTCCAATTTATTATTGAAAGCTTTGTTGGATTTCAATGTATTGGTTTCATCTGCTGAAAGCGATTCCAATAAACGAACCGGGTT
>JAUVDE010000210.1 GCA_030595485.1 Draconibacterium sp. | reverse complement strand
TTTGAAGCGACAAGCTCTTTTATCAACATTTTAAATGTAGAATATCCAATACCCAATAAGAAATATCCAAATTAATACCAAATAGATGTGATTTTTTCATTTTTACATTGGTTATTCATCATTGATTATTCATTATTTTCTTGTTTTTCTAAATTTGATATTTGTGTATAAAGGGTAGAGCCCTAAAGGGAGCGAATCGATTGTCACTGCTCCCTTTAGGTTGGGGTAGTCAGGGAAATCAATTTGCGTACTGGCTTTATATCGGATATGCATTTTATTATTTAGCTCTTCATTTATAAACAAACTCTTCTTTTGCTAAGTTTCAATTTGAGTACAAAGAAAGCATGAAAAAGTATGAACAAAAAATAAAAAAGAATTGTAAATCTGCTTACGTTTAACAGAAAACTCATGTGATTCGATTCATTAAGACTAAATATCCACAACTCCTAAAAAGTTTTTCAATATCGGGTTACTATTTTCATGGTTCCAAATCATTCGAAGCGTGGTTCGTTGCTTAATATTTTTGAGCTCAATAAATTTGATGTTCAAATCGAACCCATATTTCAAAGAAGTGGGGACAATCGAAACTCCAAAGTTATTTTCAACCAAGCGATAAATGGAGCTGGCATTTGTAGTTGAATGAGAAACAAGAGGAGCAAATCCGCTGTTATCAAATATTTGCATCACTTTTTCGTAATACGATTCACTGTACGACGATTCGAAAAGAATAAATGATTCCTCTTTTAACTGTGCCATATTCTTAAAGTTCGTTATGTTAATCGGATGCTCCTTTGGCAGAACCAAGGAAAAAGTATCTTCATGAAGTGCTTTTATTCCAAGTCCTTTGGGCACTCTTTCTATGCGAACAAAACCAACATCAATTTCCTGGTTCAACAAGGCTTTTACTTGTTGTTTATTATCCATTTCGTTCAGACTAAACATTACCTTAGGATGTGTATTCCTAAATTTCAAAAGTAAATCGGGAATAATATTTTGCATAGCTGAACCTACAAAGCCAAGGTTTAAATGACCATTAATTCCGTCGTTTAATAACTTGGCATGATTTACTATATCCTCAAGTCGTTTAAAATTATTTTTAAGCTCGTTTTGCAAATACAGACCCGCTTCGGTTAGTTCCACCTTTCGATTATGACGTATAAAAAGCTTAAAACCCAACTCCTCTTCCATTTGTTTTATCTGCCTGCTTAAGCCGGGTTGCGAGATAAACAGCCGTTCAGCAGCCTTCCTGAAATGCAAATCTTCGGCAACTGCCAAAAAATATTTGTAATGACGAAGCTCTATTTGATTACTCATAGTTATCAAAAGTACAACAAAAAGGTCTCAATATGCATCAAAAGAACTCGTAAATTTGTAACAAAAAGAAGTAAGTAGAGTGTTATCTTTAGTGAGACGGATTGCAATATAAAATATTCTTATTTGAATAGATAAGTCTCGCAGATCTCAATATAAATTACTGATAATAAAAAAGTCATGTTTAAATACGGAATAGATCATTTAACGGTGCAGAAAGCGATGGCAATTGGAAAGGGAGATTTGCAAGCAATATTGAATACCGAAGCTGTTGAAAAAATAAACGAATGCAGAAGGAAGGTTGAAGTAATGGCCCGGGGCAATGAACCTGTTTATGGTATTAACACAGGCTTTGGCCCCTTGTGCGACACACAAATTACACCTGAGCAGACTTGTAAACTTCAGGAGAATTTATTGATAACGCATGCTGTGGGAGTTGGAGATCCCATAAACAAGGAATTGTCGAAATTAATGTTGATTTGTAAGGTACATGCATTAAGCCAAGGATTTTCAGGGGTACGCATAGAGGTGATTGAACGTATTTTACACCTTATTGAAAAGAATGTTTTGCCTGTTGTACCCGAGCAAGGTTCAGTAGGAGCTTCCGGTGATTTAGCTCCCTTGTCGCATTTGTTTTTGCCACTACTGGGTGAGGGTGAACTTTGGATAGATGACACCATCGTAAGCACCAAAGAATACTATAAAAACGAAAACTTGTCCGTTATCAAGCTAGAGGCAAAAGAAGGGCTGGGATTGATAAACGGAACACAGTTTATTTTGGCGCACACCATTATGGGTTTATACCGAATGGAGTACTTGCTCGATTTAGCCGATGTTGCGGGCACCATGAGCCTGGAAGGTTTTATGGGTAGTGCTTCGCCTTTTAGAGAAGAAATACATACCATTCGGCCATACAAAGGAAACTTAAGAGTGGCCGAGCGAATTCGTTTCCTTTTAACCGATTCGGAGAATGTAAAAGTACATGAACATTGTCAACGCGTACAAGACCCCTACTCTATTCGTTGTATGCCACAAGTTCATGGTGCCAGCCGAAATGCCTGGATGCATTTAAACGAATTGGCGGAAATCGAGATGAACTCGGTAACTGACAATCCAATTGTTTTAACAGATGAGCTAGCTATTTCAGGCGGGAACTTCCATGGGCAACCTCTGGCAATGGCAATTGATTATGGGTCTTTGGCAACTGCAGAACTAGGCAATATTTCAGACAGACGTTGTTATTTAATGCTAGAGGGAAAATATGGTTTACCTCGTTTGCTAACTGCCCACGGTGGGCTAAACTCCGGTTTTATGATTCCACAGTACACAACGGCTGCTTTGGTAACAGAAAATAAATCCTTGTGTTTTCCTCCTTCGGCCGATAGTATTCCAACTTCTTTGGGACAAGAAGATCATGTTTCCATGGGAAGTATTTCCGGCAGAAAGTTTAACCAAATACTTGGGAACCTGGAGAAAATATTTGCCATTGAATTAATGTATGCAGCACAAGCAATGGAATTTCGTCGCCCCAATAAATTCTCGCCAATTATTGAACAAAACTTTGCCATAATACGAAAAAAAGTAGCTAAACTGGAAGACGACCGATTATTAAAAGATGATATTGCTGCTATGGTGCACCTGGTAAAAAACAGAGCATTTATTGTAAGGTAAGTATTTCCCAAACTCAAATTTTAGTAGAAATGACATTTCAAGAACAAATACTGCAAGGCATTCCTGCCCAATTACCTGCAAAAAAAGATTACAACCTTGAAGCTAATCATGCTCCAAAACGTAAGGACATTTTGAGTATTGAAGAGAAACAACTTGCTATTAGAAATGCACTTCGTTATTTCCCTGAAGATTGGCATGCTGAACTGGCGCAAGAATTTGCTCAAGAGCTAAAAGAATTTGGCCGAATTTATATGTACCGTTTTATGCCTGAATATAGTATGTATGCCCGGCCAATAAATGATTATCCAGCCCAGTGTAAACAAACTGCCGCCATTATGCTGATGATTCAAAACAACTTGGATCCGGCGGTTGCACAGCACCCTGAAGAGTTGATTACTTACGGCGGAAATGGTGCTGTTTTTCAGAATTGGGCGCAATATCTGCTAACGATGCAATATTTGGCTAAGATGAGCGATAAACAAACCTTGCACTTGTATTCCGGTCATCCCATGGGAATTTTTCCATCTTCCACATCAGCACCCCGTGTTGTGGTTACCAATGGTATGGTAATTCCCAATTATTCGAAACCCGACGACTGGGAAAAATTTAATGCACTTGGTGTTTCTCAATATGGCCAAATGACGGCCGGATCCTTTATGTACATTGGCCCGCAGGGAATTGTGCACGGAACAACCATTACGCTAATGAATGCGTTCCGAAAGATTTTACCCAAAAGTGAGGCTAGCGCCGGAAAAGTATTTTTAACTGCCGGATTGGGCGGAATGAGTGGCGCCCAACCAAAGGCTGGAAATATTGCAGGCTGTGTTTCGGTATGCGCCGAGGTAAACCCTGCTGCAGCAAAAAAACGACACGAGCAGGGCTGGGTTGATGTGCTAATCGAAACAATGGACGAGCTGATAGCCAGAGTTAAAAATGCTCAAGAAAATAAAGAAATTGTTTCCATCGCCTTTATTGGAAATGTAGTGAATGTTTGGGAGCAGTTTTATCAGCGAGATATTTTTGTACATGTAGGTACCGATCAAACCTCTTTACACATCCCATGGACCGGTGGTTATTATCCGGTTGATCTTAGTTATGAAGAAGCCAACCGCCTGATACGTGAAGAGCCAGAAGTATTTAAAGAAAAGGTGCAAACTTCTCTCCAACGGCATGCAGCTGCGATAAATAAACACACCCAAAAAGGAACTTATTTCTTCGATTACGGAAATGCTTTTCTTCTTGAAGCATCAAGAGCAGGTGCCGATGTAATGGCCGATAATGGGATTGATTTCAAATACAAATCATACGTGCAGGATATACTAGGCCCAATGTGTTTCGATTATGGTTTTGGTCCTTTCCGCTGGGTTTGCACATCAGGCAAACCGGAAGATTTGGATAGAACCGATGAAATTGCCATGAAAGTGCTTCAGGAGATTATGGAAAACTCACCCGAAGAGATTCAGTTGCAAATGAACGACAACATTATCTGGATTCGCGATGCCAAGAAAAATAAAATGGTGGTGGGTTCGCAAGCCCGTATTTTATATGCCGATGCTGAAGGTCGGTCAAAAATTGCACAGGCTTTTAACGATGAAGTAGCGCAAGGTAAAATAGGCCCGGTTGTTTTAGGGCGCGATCATCACGATGTTAGTGGCACCGATTCTCCTTACCGCGAGACTTCCAACATATACGATGGCAGTAGATTTACTGCTGACATGGCCATTCAGAATGTAATTGGTGACAGTTTTAGAGGTGCAACATGGGTTTCGATACACAATGGTGGTGGTGTTGGTTGGGGCGAAGTAATAAA
Organism: Draconibacterium sp.; assembly: GCA_030595485.1. GTDB lineage: Bacteria > Bacteroidota > Bacteroidia > Bacteroidales > Prolixibacteraceae > Draconibacterium. The sequence goes on along the minus strand of JAUVDE010000210.1, from coordinate 1,446 downwards.
TGGTGGTTTTGGAATGCTTGTGGATGGCTCACAGGAAACGGAAGCTAAACTAAAAAGCATGCTCTTTTTTGATGTAAACAACGGCATTGCGCGTAGAAGCTGGGCAAGAAACAAAGAAGCCCGCTTTGCCATTAAACGCGAAATGGAACGCTCGCCAAATCTTACCGTTACCTTGCCCAATTTAGTCGACGATAAGATATTAAAAGAGCTATTTTAAAATTCAATCTATTTTTATTCTTGCTACTCAACACTATTTATGAAAACACTTTACAAGAATATAAAGCAACTGGTTCAGGTGCGCCGGGAAGCGCCTGCTTATGTTTCGGGAAAAGAGATGAGCCATTTACCTTGTATCGATAATGCCTGGTTATTAATAGATGCGGGACTTATTGCCGGCTTTGGTCAAATGGATAATTGTACTGATTTCGAAGTGGACAAAGTAATTGATTGCACAGGAAAGCTGATATTACCCACTTGGTGTGATTCGCATACCCATATTGTTTTTGCAGGAAACCGTGAGCTTGAATTTGTAGATCGTATTAATGGTTTAAGCTACGAGGAAATTGCGAGCAGAGGTGGTGGAATTTTGAACTCAGCGAAGAAGTTACACGAAACATCCGAAAACGAGCTGTATACGCAAAGTAGTCAGCGTGTGGAAGAAATGAAACAAATGGGAACCGGAGCCATTGAAATCAAGTCGGGTTATGGATTAACTGTCGAATCAGAACTTAAAATGCTTCGGGTTATCAAACGTTTAAGCGAAAATTATCCGCTTGAAATAAAGGCAACTTTTTTGGGAGCCCATGCATTACCTGCGGAATATAAAAACGACAAAGAAAGCTACTTGAATATGCTTATCGAGCAAATACTACCTCAAATCGCAAAAGAAAATCTGGCTGAATACATTGACATATTTTGCGAGAAAGGCTATTTCAGTGTTGTTGATACTGAAAAACTATTAGCTGCCGGACAAGAATATGGTTTAAGACCTAAAATACATGTGAATCAGTTTAACGCTATCGGCGGTGTTAAGGCGGGTGTGAAATATAAGGCACTTTCAGTCGACCATCTGGAAGAATTACGAGATGAAGATATTCAAAGTCTCAGTAGTTCAGAGACAATGCCCGTTGCCCTACCCGGCTGTTCTTTCTTTTTAAGTATTCCGTACACACCGGCTCGTAGACTTATCGATGCCGGACTACCGCTGGCTTTGGCAAGCGATTACAATCCGGGCTCAACCCCATCGGGCAATATGAATTTAGTGGTTGCCATGGCTTGTATTAAAATGAAAATGAATCCGGAAGAGGCTATTAATGCGGCCACCATTAATGCCGCCTATGCTATGGGAGTTGAAGATAAATTGGGTTCGATTACGGTTGGCAAAAAGGCGAGTTTTATTATCACTCAACCCATCAATTCATATGCTACACTTGCCTATTCGTATGG
>JAUVDE010000186.1 GCA_030595485.1 Draconibacterium sp. | reverse complement strand
AACCAGCTGGGGAGTAGGTTATAAATTTAACGATGAACTAGTAACCTGATTTTAGCTAAAAATTTTGCTTCAGTTTCTGCTAATTTTTGAAGAAATTGATACAGATTTTTGAAGAACTATCGGGATAATTCAAAAAAACATGGAGTGATTTATGCAAAAATTAGTGAAATCCAGAGGAAATTACAGAAATACGCAATCTTCGAACCAAAAATTCCGTAAAATAGCTTGCTATTCTTTCGAAATTTTTAATCCAATTCTTACGTATTTCTGTAATTCTGAAACTAAAATTTTTAACTAAAATCAGATTTAAAATTATGACTACAAAAAATAAAATATTCAATAGCCTGTACTGGAGAATTTCCGGAATATTTCTGGTTTTTACAGTTTTGCTTAGCGCAATCTTTATTCTTATTTCAGTTGAGTTTTCTTCCGATTATAACCAGGAAGCTCAGCAAAAAATTAATGGTGAGATAGCCGTTGGTGCCATAAATGAGGTCTCCCCTGTTTTTGTGGATGGCAAGGTGAAAGAGGAAGCTATTCATGTACTAATGCATTCGATGATGGCAGTTCACCCCAGTATTGAAGTGTATTTGCTCGACCCTGATGGACAAATAATAACTTATGTTGTTCCGAGCAAGGACGTAAAAACCGATGCAGTTTCACTCGCTCCAATCAAACAGTTTTTGGAACGTACAACCGACCGAACCATTAAAGGTGATGACCCGCGAAACCCTGATGCCTCTAAAATATTTTCAGCAGCTGAAATTGTTGAAGATGGAGTGTTGAAAGGATACATGTATATTATTCTAGCAAGTAGCCAGTACACGTCAACCATGGCTGCTTTGCAAAACAGTTTTATTTTGAAACTGGGAATGCGAAGTTTGTTAATTGCTTTGCTTTTGACTTCAATTTTAGGTTTGTTGGCCATCTGGATTATCACACGGAATTTTAATAAAATTATAGCTGCAGTACGTAGTTTTAAAGAGGGAAATCATTCAGTTCGTATTCAACTAAAAACGGGTGGCGAATTGGCTCATGTTGCCGACACATTTAACAGCATGGCCGAAACCATTGAGCAAAATATTATTCAACTAAAAAGTGTTGAAGAATTACGAAAAGAACTGATTGCCAATGTGTCGCATGACTTACGTAGTCCAATTGCATCTATCCAGGGATTTGCTGAAACCATTCTTTTAAAAGAGGATAGTATATCGGAAGAGGAACGTAAAAAGTACCTTGAAATAATACTACAAAACTCAGAAAACCTGAGCAAGTTGGTAAACGATTTATTCGAACTTTCGAAGCTGGAATCCAACCCTCAAATGATTCAACAAGAACCGGTACAAGTAGCAGAATTGGTTCAAGATGTTACTGACAAATTTCAGATAATTGCTAAAGAAAAGAACATCAGTATAAATACCATTTATTCAAAAAGTTTACCGTTGGTTTATGCCGATATTCAAATGACCGACCGCGTTTTTCAGAATATTCTGGAGAATGCCCTAAAATACTGTAATCCAAACGATGTGGTAACCATTGAATTGGAGCTTGAAAAAGATTCAATATTGGTGAAAATTACCGACACCGGAAAGGGAATTGCTGAAGATGAACTGCCTTATATTTTTACCCGCTATTACAAAGGCAAAAAAACCAAAGGTGCCAACAGTACTGGCCTTGGTCTTGCAATCGTAAAAAAGATTCTCGACCTACATAAATCAAGCATCGAGGTTTACAGCAAGATAAACCAGGGAACACGTTTCGAATTTAAACTTCCTTTGTACGGAGTAGCTTAAGAAAAACAGAATAAATATTGAATGCGTTAATGCCAGAATTCTGACATTAACGCATTTCTGTATTCACACCTTGCATAAATCCCTCTAACCAAATCAATTAACACAAAAACTTTATTCTTTCGTGACTTTTTCGTGATACTCATTCAGGACTTTTACAGTGAGTTTAAAAACAAGTATAACGTAAATTGAATAATCATGAAAAAATTAGTTTTTGTTTTAATGGCAGCGATTGCTTTCGTAGCATGTGAAAAAGAAGTGGATGATACTATGATGGATGAAAAATCGGCTAAATCGAAGTTAGATTTGAGCTTTGATGGACTCTCTCCTTTGGGGCCTAATTTTAGGTATGAAGGCTGGTTGATTGTAGACGGAACACCTGTAAGTACTGGGAAATTTAACATTACTCCTTCGGGACAAATGTCACCACGCGTATTTAATGTAAAGAAAGGCGATGTTGAAGATGCGGCAATGTTTGTACTTAGTATTGAACCACAACCCGACAACGACCCGGGACCAAGCAGTACTAAAATTTTGGGAGGAGCTTTTGAAAATGGCATGGCCGATTTAAGCATTATGCACGGGGCGGCACTGGGAACCGATTTTGCAGGTTCGATGGGCAAATACATTCTGGCAACGCCTACCAACGGTTCTGATACAAATGAAAAAAGTGGCATCTGGTTTTTGGATCTTTCAAGTGGTGCTCCAATGTCAGGATTAGACTTACCAATGCTTCCCGATGGCTGGATTTACGAAGGTTGGACCGTAATTGATGGAACACCTGTTACCTCAGGAAAATTTATGAAAGCAATGGAAGTTGACATGTTTGATGGTTTTAGTAGCCAGGAAAATCCGGGACCTCCATTTCCAGGAGAGGATTATTTGATGAATGCTCCTTCGGGCTTGTCTTTCCCAACCGATATTTCAGGCGGTTATGCAGTGATTTCGGTAGAACCTTATCCTGATAATGGCCCAGAACCATTTGCCATTAAGCCTTTGGCAGGAATGATTCCAACAGATGCAATGGACCACTACACTTATATGATGGATTTAAATGCTGCCTCTTTCCCAACAGGAATGGCAAAAAAATAAATACATGACAAATTGAATTAGAAAAGCCCGGTAGACTATTGTTTATCGGGCTTTTTATTGAAACCAAATTCTTGTTATTAATTCCCTGTACTCTTCAAAACAAAATCAACAATTAGTTTGGGATTTTTTAATGAATGCGGATGATGACCAACTCCGGGTTTATGTATCACTTCCAATCGTGCGATTTTGATTATGCCGGACGTATGATTGAGACTTTAATGCTTGGACTAGCAGCACACCGTGCCGGTATAAAGCTGGAATACGATTCCGTTGCTGGCCGTGTAACCAACAATTCGGCTGCCAACGACTATTTAACGAAAGAATATAGAAAGGGCTGGATCCTTCACGGATAATCCGGGAATATCTTTCTGACTTGTTGGGGTTCATTCAACAAAGCGATATAATCACGTAGAGGCGAGGCTTTTAATATGCTTTGAGGTCATTCATCTTACTGATTCAAACCCTTTTAAACCGGGAATATTTTTACCCGTATTTTTGCATTTTAACAGATAAAAGATATATTTGCGGCGCATGTAGAATTCTATTTATTAAGAGTTGCGTTGCAATTTATGTTGACTCGGAATACGAAGAGACCCTCGCATTAAATGATATTAAGCTACACAACCCACCCCATTCCACAATATACTTGTGCAATTTTTAACAATTAAGTTCGTGATAAGGTAAAATTATATCGCTGAACCAACTTAGAACAAACACAAATGAAAGTATTGATAACCGGAGCTGATGGAATGTTAGGAACAAGTTTGGTACATATTCTTATGAAAAGAGAGTATGAGATTACCGCATTTATTCATCCTTCATCGAAATCGACTACACTCAATAACTTAGACATAAAAAAAGTTTACGGCGATATTTTACATCCCGATACGTTAGATGCTGCTATGAAAGATATGGATGTAGTAATTCATACTGCAGCTTCCACTGCTATGTGGCCTTCCCGTTCCGAAATAGTAAAAAAAATAAATGTTGAAGGGACCCAAAACATAATTGATAAAGTACTGCAACACAACATAAGCAAGTTAATATATGTAGGTTCGGCAAGTTCGGTAAATTCTAAAGAAAAAAAGAATGGGAAATACCCTTTCCCGGGAGCAGAGTTTGGTCTAGACTACATCGACTCGAAATATGAAGCTTTTAATGCTGTTATGAAAGCCGTGAAAGAAAAGAAACTACCTGCAACAGTAATTCTTCCTACCTATATGATTGGACCTTTCGATTCACAATTAGGATCGGGAAAGATGATGATGAACTTTATCAGAGGAAACATAAAATTGTATCCCCAGGGAGGCCGAAATTTTGTACACGTACATGATGTTGCAAAAAGCATTGCAAATAGTTTAACAAAAGGAACCACAGGTAGTTATTATATCGCCGGAAATGAAAATCTATCTTACAAATCATTCTTTAAAATAGTTGCTGAGGTAACCAATAAAAAGGAGTTAAAATTACGCTCGCCTAAATGGCTGGTATTAACTGCAGGCATGGCGGGTAGTATTTACGGCAAGCTTGTAAAAAAGGAACCTATTTTGACCTATCCGATGGCCCGCGTTTCTTGTAAAAGCCAATTTGTAAGCTCCAATTCGATGAGTGAGTTAGATGTTAAACCAACCCCAATAAAAACGGCTATTGAAGAGTCGTACAGTTGGTTTTGCGAAAACGGTTATTGCTAAAAAGGCGAATTATATGTGGAAAGATAAAGTGGTTCTGATTACCGGATCAAGTATGGGTATTGGGAAAAACCTGGCCCTGGAGCTGGGGCGAAAAGAAGCCAAAATTGTATTAAACGGAAGAAATAAAGACAGGCTGCAAAAGCTGCATAAAGAATTTCAGGCTAAAGGAATAAATTCGATAGCTGTTGCCGGTGATATCTCGGATTATAACGATTGTGTAGAAATCGTTAATCAAACCATTTCGAAATTTGGGAAGTTAGATGTTTTAATCAACAATGCAGGCATTGCCACAATGGCCAGTATTGAAACAATGAATCCTGAAGTTTTCAGAAAAGTAATCGATATTAACCTGAACGGCTCGGTGTTTATGACTAAAGCTGTTATTCCGTTTATAAAAGAAACAAAGGGTAGTATATTGTTTATTGGTAGTATTGCAGGTATTCATGGAGTTCCCGACTATTCGGCCTACAGTTGTTCAAAAATGGCATTAACTGCTATTGTCGAATCATTACAAATTGAATTAAATAAAACGGGGATTTATATTGGCCACGCCTATGTTGGCTTTACCGAAAACGATCCGGAAAAAACGTTTCTAACTCAAACAGGAAAAACCGAAGCATTACCATCAAGAACCAATGTAAAACAGATGCCCGTTGAAAAACTGGTTGCCGGCTTAATTAAAATGATAGACAAAAGAAAATCGAAAGTTACCTTTTCCTTTGTCGGCAAGCTAAATAACGTTGTTAATCGTATTTCGCCAAAACTAATACACCAAATTCTTTTAAACAGATATTCGTAAAATCAACTCCGCTGGTACGCGATTGTATCGCTTACCTTTTACCATCACATTACAACATTAACGTCAAGCAGCTGGGCCTATTATATGGCATTCGCCTACCTACTTTTTATGGGAAAATTGGATTTGTCCATGCGGTATTACCATCCTTATCTGTTACCTCACACCTTACCCACAAAGGTTTTTTCTTACTCAAGTCCCACTCAGCACTTCGTAAATCTTCGCCGTCTTTTGCTTTAATAACTTTTCCATTACCGGCACCATTTGTTCTAAATGCAATTTTTTTAACCGATGAACATTCTATCTTTAATTTCCATTTCTTGCCCATTTGGTAATTTTTTATTTCAGGACCTTTAGAAGCATAAAAACAACCATTTTCCAGTGCCTCAAGTATACTTTTATCATCGAGTTCATCAGCCTTTATCATTGTCCACGCTTTGCCTACCTCGCTACTCTTGTGTACATCGTCGCTTGCCAAACCCGTCAAAACATGTCCTTTATTTAACAGCTGATCCCAATGTACATGCCCGGCTCCACTATTAGCACCTTGACAAACTTCGTTATGCACCTCAACACCTAAATACCCCGACACTTCAGTCATTTCAACATAAGTGTGGCCAGTCCAGTACGGATGCGCATAAAACACTTTTGCCCCTTTGCTTTTTATATCGTCTATCATTTCTTGTGCCGATAAACTTTTGTTGTATTTATAAGGATGTGGCACTCCATATCCCAGGAAATGATGCGTAGGTGCTCCCGAATACGTTTCAGGATGAAACTCGATGCTGCTTAAGGCCAAAAATTTCTTGTCTGAAAAACCCGATAAATCATTTGTTGTTCGGTGATCGGTTATTGCCACCACGTCAAATCCTTTATCTCTATATTGTTTTAAACGTGTTGGCACATCTACGTCTCCATCGCTGCTGGTGGTATGTACATGCAAGGCAGCCTTGTACCACTTTCCTTTGGCCTCAAAAGGATTGCTTAAGGATTGTTTATCTGTAACCTTTCTGTTTGATTCACTACCAAAAACATTTGGTACTATAGTCGATACTGCTGATATTCCTGCCAATCGAAAAAAATTACGCCTTCTCATTATCTATTTATTTTAGCTTATTATTATACTGTTTTGCCTGAAAGTAACCTAATTATACCAGTACTTCTTGCAGATGCAAATTCCGATGAAGCAAGCTAGCTAAAAGTTGGCAATAATTTGTTATCACCAGCCTAGTTCATTTCGCCCTCTAATTCTCCACATCAACAATTGTTATTCTCTGGTCATTATTGGTTTGAATTAAATCGGAGACATTACATTTTAGAATTTTTGATGCGGTTTGAACTCCCGAATAACTGGCTCCGGAAATTCCATGCGCCATTACACTTGCCCCACAT
>JAUVDE010000407.1 GCA_030595485.1 Draconibacterium sp. | reverse complement strand
GCTCCTTTAAAATCTCCTCTTTCTAAAAAATAATAACAAAATGCTCCGTGCAAAAAATCACCAGCGCCTAAGGTGTCAACCACTTTTGTCACCTTAACTTTCACTTCTCCCCTTTTTTGTCCTTCCTGAAAAAGAATACTTCTCTCGCCTCGCGAAATGGCTGACTTGCTTACACCTTTCGATGCCAAGAAATTAAAAACATCATCGTGGCTAGAACATTCTGGAGGAAAAAAGTCGGCTGAACAAATAGCAATATCAGTATATCTCAGCAACTCCTTGTACTGGGGCTTCCAACTACCACTATCAATAACTACAGGTATACTATTTGCCTTGGCCAGCTTGGCACATTCTATACTAAACTCAGGGTAAAATCCATCGAGCAAAATAATTTGAGGTTGAATTTCATCGAAGAGTTTTTGTACGCTGATTTCTGGATGAATATCAGAAGGGTTATGTGTAATTATAGTACGATCGCCATTTTTTGAAGTAATAACAGAGGCAACAATTGAATTTCGTTTTTGAGACTTTGTAATATCGAACAGCTCAATATTTGTATCACGAAAATCATTCTCAATAAAAGAAGTAAATGAATTTTCGCCCACTACTGTTGCCAAATGTGCACCATCATTTAAATATGAAAAAGCAACAGCAGCATTTGTAGCCGGGCCGCCTACCAAAATATCAGGAGCATTGGTTTTTACTTTCGTATTTCGGTTTGGGAATTCATCAACAAAATATTGAATATCGATTGTGGTTAAACCAACAAAAAGTCCGCGATAGTGCATAAAAAAAGCAGTCTGAAATTTCAAACTGCTAATTTATCAATATTGTTGAATAATATTTCTTTTCTAGGTATTCATTGCACCACAAACAGTAATTACCTGTCCGCTAACGTACGACGACAAATCGGATGCAAGGAAAGTAGCAACTCCGGCAACTTCTTCAGGAGTTCCACCACGTTTTAAAGGAATTGAAGCTTCCCAGGCTTTACGTGCTTCTTCTGGAATTTTACCGGTCATTTCGGTAATGATAAAACCTGGTGCGATTGCGTTAGAACGAATTCCACGAGAACCTAGTTCGCGCGCTACCGACTTGGTAAAACCAATAATACCAGCTTTTGAAGCCGAGTAGTTTGATTGACCTGCATTTCCGCTAACACCTACCACCGAGCTCATGTTTATAATTGAACCCGAACGTTGTTTTAACATGATACGTTGCGCAGCTTTTGTAAAGTTAAATACCGATTTCAGGTTCACGTTAATAACTGCATCCCACTGGTCTTCAGTCATTCGCATTAACAAAGTATCTTTTGTAATACCTGCGTTGTTAACCAAAGCATCAATTCTACCAAAGTCTTTTACTATTTCGCCAACAACACGGTCGGTATCGTCAAAGTTACTAGCATCCGAAGCATAACCTTTGGCCTCAACGCCCAATTCTTTTAGCTGGGCTTCAGTAGCCTTCATATTTTCGTCTTCAAAAAGGTCGGTAAATGCAACATTACAACCTTCCTGAGCAAACTTAATTGCAATTGCTTTACCAATTCCGCGCGAAGCTCCTGTTATAATTGCCGTTTTTCCTTCTAATAATTTCATAACTAAATATTTTGGTCGGAAGTCGGAAGACCGAAGACCGAAGATTTAAATTCAATTTTGTTACGCAAATATAATTTTTCTTCAAATTAATAGAAAAATGTAGCAAGATTTCTTGAGTATTGTTTAAAACAATTCAGGTTTTCAACTTAAACTTCAAACATTTGGGTGAAAAGTTCAAAACAGATGCTTTGCCAATTGCTCCAAAACTTCAGAAGCTTTTCCCTTTAAATGAATATCAGTTACTCCGCTGGTAAAACTCGATTCTTCCGGATTAATTTCGATAATAGTAGCACCAGCTTGTTTGGCTGTGCGCGGAACATAGGATGCTGGAGTAACCTCTCCTGTTGATCCGATTATTATACAAACCTCTGCTTTTTCGGCATCAGCAAACGAGTTGGCATATGCTTCTTGTGGAATTCCTTCACCAAAAAATATAAAATCGGGTTTTAGTATTTCACCGTCGTCTACACATTTAGGTGGAATATTCGCAAAATCAAATTCATCGGCCCCATAAACACGATCGCACTTTAAACACTTCAGTTTTTTCGAATTCCCATGAAACTCGTGAACGACCTTGTTTCCGGCTTCAAAATGAAGATTATCAATATTTTGAGTTATCACTGAATTTAGTACACCTGAGGCTTCCATTTCGGCTAAAACAAAATGTGCTTTATTGGGATGCGCATCGGCAAAAAAATCGTAAAATATTTCACGAATATACTCCCAACATTCCGTCGAATGGTTTAAGTAGTAGCTTAAATCTAACACTTCAGGAGTGTACTTATTCCATAAACCATGCTCCCCTCTGAAAGGCGGGATACCACTTTCCACCGAAATTCCGGCACCGGTAAATGCTATTGTAAATTTCGATTCCTTAATTAGTCTTGCCGATTCCTTAATTAATAGCTCCATGAATTGCTGTTTTTAGAATGATTCAAATTAATCAATTATCTTTGTGTAAACAAATTTTTTCAGATGCTCGACCAATCAACAATTTGCGCTATTTCTACGTCTCCGGGTGCCGGAGCAATTGCTGTTATTCGTCTCTCAGGAAGCGAAGCCATTTCCATTGCCGATAAAATTTTTGTTAGTCCTAAAGAAGGTAAAATGCTGGCAGAACAAAAAGCCAATAGCATTCATTTTGGACAAATTGTTTACACTGAAGACACAATTGATGAAGTAGTAGTTAGTTTATTTAAAGCACCCCACTCGTTTACCGGCGAAGATATTGTGGAAATTGCCTGCCATGGTTCGGTTTATATTCAGCAAAAAATACTGGAAGTTTTAGTCGAAAACGGAGCACGTTTAGCATTGCCGGGCGAATACACACAACGCGCATTTTTAAATGGCAAGATGGATTTATCGCAAGCTGAAGCTGTTGCCGATGTAATTGCATCGTCGAATGCTGCCGCCCACAAATTAGCCATTAACCAAATGCGCGGTGGTTTTTCGAAAGAAATTAGAGCATTACGCGACCAACTTTTGCATTTTACTGCTATGGTTGAGCTGGAACTGGATTTTGCTGAAGAAGAAGTTGAATTTGCTGACCGAACTCAACTTCGTAGTTTAACCAAGAAAATTGAAATTCTTTTAAAGAATCTTAAAAATTCGTTTCAACTTGGTAATGCGATTAAAAATGGAATTCCCGTTGCAATAATTGGTGAAACAAATGTTGGAAAATCGACACTTTTAAATGCCTTATTAAATGAAGACAAAGCCATTGTTTCAGATATTCACGGAACAACACGCG
>JAUVDE010000353.1 GCA_030595485.1 Draconibacterium sp. | reverse complement strand
TGGCTTGCTACCCACAACTCTAATTTCAACAGACTATAATTTCTTTTAATCATTGCCGACAAATAGATTATAAAACTATTTGAAAGCTGACCCCGTTGATTTATAGTCCATTCAAATCCTTATAGTCATCTTAAAGAACCTTCTTTTCGGCAAGGAAGATTGCTTTTTAGCCTAATCGTGATTATTTAGAGGCTAATTTTTTCATACGCCAACTATTATGTTTACAAAATTCTACGTAACTTGATTGTCGAATAGAACAGACAAAAACGATAACGAAATTCCAAAAACATGAAAAGGACAGGATTAACTCTACTAATTTGCATATTCACTTTTATCTCGCATATCACTGAAGCACAAGTAATGTATCAGCCTAAAAATGAAGATGGTTTTTCTTTTGGTTCTTATGGCCGTGTAGGAGTTGATTGGAATTTTGAAAATGGTGGCTCCATTGGGCGAAGGCTTAACTTGAACAATATGGGAAGTATTGGAGGAAGATTGGAAGAGCAAGACTATTTGGAACTTACCCCCGCTTTTCATTTTAAACCTTTTAAAGACGACGACCCAACCCTAATAAAAGTACAAACACGTTTTGCCATGTATTCTCAAAGCTTATCGTTGTTTGGTAATTCAACCACCAGTAGTGCCGGAGGGCTTACCATTGGCATACCGGAAATATATGCTGAAGCAAGCAACATAAATGGTAAAGATTTATCGATTTGGATTGGAGCTCGTTTATACCGAACCGAAGAGCTGATTCTTGCTGACCATTTTTATTTTGACGATCACTCGGGACAAGGATTTGGCGTTGAATTTAAAGATACGCGTTTTAGTGCCATTTTTGTTTCGTCAACCGATACTTCGGCAAATACGCCTCCCTATTTCTACCTGAATATTGTTGGTGGTGAGGCCACAGTTGCCCTGCGTCAAAGAAGTGTAATTGTATTGGAACACGACATTCATTTATCTGAAAAAAATAAATTTACTGCCATGGGCGAGTTTCATCGTATGGGAGGTTCGAGCGACATTGATGATTTAACACCACCGCGCCCAACTCCACAAGACTCTTCTGATTTGGTATTAAACTACGGAAGCGATTACGGATTGGTATTTGGAGCGAAATTAATAAGCAAATTAGGCAAACCCAACTCTGGCGCATACAACAAGTTAACCCTCCGTTACGGAACCCGAATTGCAAATGGAGGCGATGGTGGTCACTCAAAAACCTGGGGAACTTATGGTGCTCCCGACCTGGATAAAGTAAGCTATGCCGGCGCCTATTCGTTTGCACTTGTGGATGAAGTACAATTCGATTTGTCGGAGGACAATAACTTTCATGCCTATGTAATTTATACACTAAGTAAAGGAGCAGCCAGTACCAATGGCATGTCAAAAACCTACTGGGGAAGAGAAGTTTATAATCGTAAACAAGATCTCACAATAGGGTTTCGCGATGTCCATTATATATCAGACAAGGTTCATTTCTTGAGTGAATTCCATTATTCGCAACGAACAGATGGCGACGAAGATACGTATGCCTTTCAGAAAATTAGCCTTTCGCCCACCTTTGTTCCAACCGGACAAAGAATTACCGGTGCACGACCCCATTTCCGATTTGTGGCTTCGCTATCACATTACAACAATTCAGCACAAGATGCACTCTATTCGCCCTACTTACAATTTGTTGGACCTAAATCGTGGGGTTATTACTTTGGCGTAAAAATGGAATGGTGGATTTAGAAATCGTAATAAAATAATGCCCAGAAGCGGCTGGCATGACCTGTATTTCCGCCTTTATCCCAGCGTTGCCCATGTACATATTCCAAGCCAATACGTGCTCCTTCAATAACTTCCCAAAAGGCATCAAACGAAAGGCTCGTACTATTCCGATAGGCATTGTCGAGCTGAAAATCACGATTGGTTTGCAGGGCAGCACCAAAAGTTGCACATGCCGTAATGTATTCGTTCAAATCAAAAGCATACGACATATATCCACCGTACGAATTTAAACTTCGAAATGAATTTGTTGCTGGATCAAATGCGGCATCCATTCCTGTTCCACTAAAAGTTGATATATAATGCGAAATGGCCTTACCTCCGGTTATCTGATATAATAGTTGATGTTCTGGAGTTAAATCGATTGTTCCGGAAAGTGAGGCTCCAAATCCAAACATATTTGAAATGTTGCTATTTAAATCTTTAGTCGAAATAGTGGTGACAATTCCCGAAAGTTGAACTTCACCCAAAATACCATCTCTTGCCAAACGTGCTGTTATGTCTGGAATCATTTGAACAGTTGTCAATCCCAGGGTATCATCCTCCTCTGGATTCAGCTCGGGTTGCGAATATTCAAGTGCCACAGCCCAACTGGTTCCATTTTTTTGTTTCCCACGATATCGGATTTGCGGCGTACGTAATTTTACACTACCCGTTGCTGCTTTGCCATCAACCGTTATTGGCATTGCCGACACATTACTCAACAACGACCAGGTTTGCCCTACCAACAGGTTTCCTATTTGACCATAGGCATGACGAATACGGAACTGCCCGTTGATACCATTAAAATCGGTTTCTAGTCGTATAAAAGCATTGGTATTTTCCAATTTTCGGGTAACCTCAAAACCAAGTCTACTCTGGTTTAAGCTATTGTAGTAATTCGGAATTTTTCGGTTGTTATCACCTGTCGGAATGTAATAGGTATTAAAAGTATGCTTAATAGGCATTTCTACCAAATCGTATAAGGCCGAAAATCGAACAGAACCCAATATGCGCAACTGCATTTTACCATCATGTGTAGTTATATACAAGCCCCTATCCGAAGCAATATCCAAGGGACTATCCTCCTGCTTTATTATGGTATCAATTTTAAATTCCTCTTTGGGACCTATACTCGAAATAGTGGTTTTGGAGGTATCTTTTGCTAACTGTGCTTTTTGCCAAATACTCAATATTTCAGAATTTGTGGTATCCACAGCAGGCTTTTCCTCCTCCTGAGCATTCAATTGCACAACACAAAAAACACCCACAAAAACTAATAGTATTATTTTAATATTCTTCTGCATTCTAATAAATCAGTTAAGCATAACAACAAAAAGTTTGTCATTTATTCTCTAACAATAAAAGTAGCAAATAAGTTTTATTTTGTTTTACTCAAAAATATAGCATTATTCCGAATTATTAAGGGTTTAAAACTATTTTTACATACATATTCAGCTTATGGAAAGTAAACGATTAAATAAAGCCATTTCGGAAACCGGATTTTGCTCGCGCCGAAAAGCCGACCGTTTAATTGACGACGGAAAAGTTAAGGTAAATGGCGAAGTTGCAGGTTTGGGTGTCCAGGTTACTGCAGCCGATAAAATTGAAGTAAATGGGCAAGTTATAACTAAAGAAGTGGAAAACATTTACCTCGCTTTTCATAAACCAACCGGCATTACCTGCACCACCGACACCGAAATTGAAGGTAATATTATCGACTACATTAACTATCCCGAACGTATTTTCCCCATTGGCAGGCTCGACAAACCCAGCGAAGGTTTAATTTTTATGACCAACGATGGCGACATTGTCAACAAAATACTTCGCTCGAAAAACAATCACGAAAAAGAATACACAGTTTCGGTTAAACAACGAATTACTCCAGTATTTATAAAACAAATGAGCAATGGTGTGGCTATTTTAGATACCATTACCCAAAAATGTAAGGTCCGAATGCTTAACAACTACACCTTCAGCATTACGCTCACACAAGGACTTAACCGGCAAATTCGCCGAATGTGCAAACAACTTAACTACGATGTTACCAAACTTAAACGGGTTCGGATAATGAACATCAAGCTAAGCAAACTTAAAAAAGGTGAATACCGTTCGTTTACTACCGACGAATTACAAGAGATTAATCGATTAATAGCCGATTCGAGCAAAACAATGGAAGCTTCGGTCGATTAAAAAAGATGAACATCC
>JAUVDE010000072.1 GCA_030595485.1 Draconibacterium sp. | reverse complement strand
TATTCGAGCCCAAAGTTGAATACCGGAAAGGCAAGTTGCAGTGCAATTACCACTCCAACCAGAATTCCTACAACACCCCAAACCAAGGTAGCCAGAATAAATAGCTTAACTATTTTATTATCGTAATTAAATTTTTGATTTTCCATAAGTTGGATAATTATGTCGTTTATTTTTGTTCTTCGTTTGTTTCTGTCTCGGTAGATTCATCGTCGAAAAGTACGCGCATTGATGGAGTTTCGTTATCGTCGAATTGTCCGGTGCGAACTGCCCAGATAAAAGCTCCCAAAAAGATTAGAGCAGCAAATAAACTTACACCAATTAATAAATAAAAAATATTCATTGAATCTTACAGTTTACTATATTTTCGAATTCTGAAAATCAGAAAAATAATGTAGCCAATAGCTAACCAGGCCCCGCCAACAGCACCCAAATACGAAAAAAGTAACCAGGGTTGAATATTTTCATTGGTTGACCAAAGTATTTCTCCACCTTTTATCAGTTTCGGAATTTCTTTGAGTTTTCCCACTTTAGCACTTTTTAGGTCCAAAGCAGCAACTTCATAACCTTCGCCTAAAGCAACAACAAGTTTTACATATCCTTCTTCATCGCCAATGTGCGATTCGGGAATTGTAAATAGTGCTCGTCCGTTTTCATCGGTGAGAGCCTTCCCAATAACGAGGTTTCCAAAAGTTTTTTTAGCACTTACTATTACTTCTGCATCAGCCAGTTTCTCAAATGTCCCGTTGTTGTCGAATTCAGCAAAAACTTCCACTTGTTTATTTACTTCGTTTACCGAAGCCATAATTTTGGCTTTCACCGGTGGTGCTTCAACAAGAACCGGTTCAACATTTGGATTGTAATTCATTATGTAGTTTACCAGCCTCCAACGGTCGTCTTCCGAAAGCGTAGTTTCGAATTGTGGCATTCCACCTTTTCCTGCTGTAATCTTGTGAAACAATCCGCCTTCGGTATTCGAATGCATTATTTCTGAGGCAACATCGGGTGGAACTGGAACTAAAGGAAGTGCATTGTATTTTCCTGCATCGCCGTGACACGATTTACAATTCTTCTGATAAATTTCTTTTCCCTTCTTTACATTTGCCAAATTGTATTCCGAAGGATTGCTTACACTTGCTTTATCTGCCGGTGCAATCCACTCTTGTCCGCGAATTTGTGACGCCGAAATGAATAAGATTACGGCTATTAATAAGTTTATTTTATTATTCATGGCTCTTAATTTCTTGGTTTTTCTGAAAGATACTTTTTGTCGATTCCCTTATCTTCGGCATATTCCCAAATTGTAATTACCGGGAAGAGTTTCGCTAAAACTGAAATTATTGTAAGGGCTGCAAAAAAAGAGAATAACGTAATCATTATTTCAATACTGGTTGGCACATAAGTATGAAAGTTTTCGGGAACATTTTGTACCGGTAAAAATGGATGTTCCATTGTTGGAACAACAATCAGATATCTTTTAAACCATGATGAAATCAAAACAAAAAATGAAATAATTGTAATAGGTAAAGGTTTTCTGAAATATTTTATAAGAAGCAGAACAAGGGGTAAAATCAGACCAAAAACTTGAACCACCCAAAACATTACAGAGAAACTTCCGGCAAATAGATTTTTCAAGTGAACACCTTCAGCCGATTTCATTTTATACCCTGGAACCAGAAATTCGTTTACATTAAAATAAAGATACACAAGGCAAACAAAAACGAGTAGTTTTCCCATGTAATCAAAATGAATATCTTCAAAATAATCTTTTAATCCGTAGCGAACACGGTAGGCATACATAAGCATAATTACGGCCGCCGAACCCGCCACAAATGCTCCGGCTACAAAATAAGGGCCTAAAATTGTGGTGTCCCAACCCGAGCGTAATGTTGCTGCAAATAACCACGAAGTAACCGTGTGTATTGATAATCCAACCGGAATAATAAGTAACATTAAAACACGCATGGCATGATAAACGGTTTTATATTGCATGGGATTTCCTTTCCATCCCAGTGCCAAAATGGTGTAAAGTGTAATTTTCCACTTTGGCACTTCATCTCCAAGTCGGTCGCGTAGCAATGCCAAATCGGGTATTAGCGGAATATAGAAAAGTAATACCGAAATGGTTAGATAGGTGGTAACCACCGTTACGTCCCAAATAATTGGCGATGCAAAACGTCCGTGCAGAAAAACATTGAGAAGCCTTTCGGGGCGTCCCATGTCCATTACAATTATTAATCCGGCAAGTGCTACGCCGGCAATTGCAACTTGTTCGGCAACGCGCGAAATTGGTTTTGCCCAATGTATTTTTAATAAATGTAATGCCGAACTCAGTAAAAAACCGATTAAACTAATGGCTACAAAAAATACAAAATTGGCAATGTACATTCCCCACGAAACATAATCGCGCATTCCTGTAACTCCCAGTCCGTCATTTATTTGTATTCCCCATCCCCAAAGTCCAACACCAACAAACATTATTAAAATGAAAAACCAGAAATAGGTCAATTCATCTTTTTTTACAATTGACCGTGTTAAATCGAAAGTAATTTTGTCCAATAACTTTCTTGATTCATCGGCAGATTCAATTCTCTTCATGTGGTTATAATTTTGTTCAGCCTGTATACTCTTTAATATAAAATTCAGTCAGCTTGCTTTTGTTTCAATTTTGTCACAATTATGGGCTACTTCTTCGTTTAGTTCTTTTTTATTTATGAATGATGGTCGTCGATTTCTCCTTCGAAAGGAAAAGCACGGTCTTTAGGCGGCAGATAATAAACACGCGGTTTTGTGCCTAATTCTTCCATTAAAGTGTATGCCGCATTATCTTTTATAAGTGTGCTAAAGGTTGTGGTTTCCTGTGTTGTTCCATTCGTAACAGCGTCTTCATTTCTGTCGCCAAACCAATACACTCCGTTGGGGCAAGCCGAAACACACGATGGTAGTTTACCATCGCGTAAGCGATCGGCACTGAATAAACATTTCGAAACGGTTCCTTTTTTCTGCGGAACGTTGGCTTCAATATTATAAGTTACACCTTTGTATTTATCCGCATCTTTTGGCTCAAACCAATTGAAAACCCTTGCTGAATAAGGGCAGGCTGCAATACAGAATCGGCAACCAATACAGCGTTCGTTATCGATTAAAACAATTCCATCTTCGCGTTTAAAAGTTGCATTTACCGGGCACACTTTTGTACACGGTGGATTGTCGCAATGCTGACATGGTTTTGGCATGTAGTATGGTGCCGTATGTTCAGCATCTTGCATTTGCAATACATTTATATGGTGCTGTTCAGGTCGCAACTGATGATGGTTTTGACAGGCACTCATACATTTACGGGCATTACGGCATTTCGATAAGTCGATAACCATTACCCAGCTTTTGCCTGGAATTCCTTCTCTGCCTTTTTTCTGATTCTCCGATAACGAAGGTAAATCAGCAGGTTTTAACATCGATTTGTCAACCTCCACCAGTTCTCCGCTGGATGTTAATAATTGGATTTTGTCTCCCGATACACTTTCTACATTATTGCACGAACTTAATATTGATGAACCACCAACAACCCCGGCAACACCCAATGATGTACCTAAGGTTTTCATGAATTTTCTTCTTGAATTACTCTTCATAACAGACTCTTTAAATCGACTTTTGCACGATAGAAGTGCTTCGTCTCAGCTAAACTTAGTTTCTCAACCTTACGAATTTATAAAATATGAAGGAAGCTACAAATTTGCGCAGTTGTTAAAATAATAAAAGACAAAAGACACTTTATAAATTAATAATGAGTTGGTTATGAAGAATTTTGCTCGAATGATTTATATTTTTTTGATAAAATATTGATTTGAACCCACATAGCTTGAGTCGAGTGATTTTTTTAAAAGCATAAGTGAACAAATCTATTTTGCTATTGTTTACAATAGATTTTCTCGAAAACGGCTTGTGGAGAATGGTTTTAGATAGTCATTCGCAATGTATGTTGTAAAACATATTCAAAATAAGCAATCCGCTCCCTTCTAGCTACGAAAGTAACATTATTAGGAAGATGTTGTGGCGTTAAATAATGTTGTTTTACATTCATTGCATAATGATGGTTTTGAGCAGATGTTTTTTAACGCGATTTAGCTAAAACTAAAATCGCTAAAAAACCACAGAAAGATACGTTTTACATAAACATTCAGCCACCTTTATGGTTTATGTAACTGAAAAAGGCAAAAGGGTATTATTCTGCCTGTTTGTTCTATCGGAAAATTTTGATGAACTTAAACCAGAATATATCGTAGAAATCATTTAAAACCTGATTTTAGCTGATTGTAACTTATAAACCGTTTTCTGATAGCCAAATTAATGAAGATAAGTCAGCTTTATAAAATTATTACTCACACATTAGTATTGAGTATAATTACGTTTATTTCTTTTGCGCAAGAGGTTATAAATCCTGCGGCATCTGATGATGATGTTGAAATTGGAGTTGTGGAGCACCTCAACGAATATCTTCCCGACAGTATTTTATTAATTAACGAAAAAGGTGAGCAGGTTTGGCTTGCCGATGTTATTGATAAGCCAACAGTTATTAATTTTGTGTATTACCGTTGTCCCGGAATTTGTAGCCCGCTAATGGAAGCTGTTGCCGGTATAATGGATCAGTCGGAATTAGTACCGGGGGTAGATTACCAGGTATTAACAATTAGTTTCGACCCGCGTGAAACCATTGACTTGGGAATCAGGAAAAAAACGAACTATCTGCACCTTATGAATAATCCTCAGAAAATAGAGGAGGCAAAAACGGGTTGGCTGTTTTTTGTGTCGGATAGTGCCAGCATTATTAAAGCAACCAACGCAACTGGCTTTAAATACAAAAAAACAGGAAACGACTTTTTACATGCTGCATCGTTAACCGTAACCAGCCCCGATGGGAAAATTACGCGCTATTTAAACGGAATGTATTTTTTACCTTTTGAATGGAAAATGGCAATTGTAGAAGCATCTGAAGGAAAAGCTGGACCAACCCTAAATAAAGTATTACGTTTTTGTTTCTCATACGATCCTGTTGGACAATCGTATGTGCTAAATATTACAAAAGTTAGCGGAACAATAATTATATTCTTCGCGCTGGTATTATTACTGTTTTTGGTTTTAAAACCTAAACGGCGGAAAATATCCAATATTGAATAAGCAATTAAGTTGAAAACTGAATAATAAACATATTTTATGCCTACAACAAATGCTGTAAACGGGTCAAACTATTTAACCTATCAAGGAAAATACAAAGGTTTGCTCGGATGGATTTTGTCAACTGACCACAAACGAATTGGTCTGCTTTATTTGTATTCAATTTGTGTTATGTTTTGTGTTGGTGTTTTGTTAGGACTTGCAATGAAATTTGAATTGCTGGCGCCAGGTAAAACGATAATGGATGCACAAACATACAATGCAACATTTACGGTTCATGGTGTAATCATGATTTTTATGGTCGTGATTCCAGGACTTCCGGCAGTATTTGGAAACCTGATGATGCCCATAATGATTGGGGCAGAAGATGTGGCTTTCCCAAAACTAAATCTTTTGTCGTGGTGGCTGTATGTTTTGGGAGTTATTTTGGTGCTTTGTGCTTTAATTTTCGGAGAAGGAACACCTGATACAGGTTGGACATTTTACGCACCCTATAGTTTTAAAACGGGAACAAATCTACTGCCCGCAATATTTGGGGCATTTGTTCTGGGCTTTTCGTCTATTTTAACGGGCTTAAACTTTTTAGTTACCATTCATCGTGAAAGATGTCCGGGTATGAAATGGACAAAACTTCCCTTATTTGTTTGGACACTTTACGGAACGGCATGGATTCAGTTGTTGGCAACTCCGGTTGTTGGAATAACTTTGGTTTTGGTTGCTTTGGAACGACTCTTCAATATTGGGGTTTTTGACCCGGCTTTAGGAGGCGACCCAATTCTTTACCAGCATCTTTTTTGGATTTATTCGCACCCGGCAGTTTATATTATGATTTTGCCTGCAATGGGTGCTATTTCAGAGATTATACCAACCTTTTCGCAAAAACACATTTTTGGATATAAAGCAATTATTGCTTCAACTTTGTCGATAGCATTTGTGGGATACCTGGTTTGGGGACACCACATGTTTACTGCCGGCATGAGCGGAACAGCTCAATATTATTTTTCCCTGCTCACTTTCATCGTATCTATACCAAGCGCAATAAAAGTATTCAACTGGATATCGACCATGTATAAAGGTTCGATAAATATCCAGACACCCTTTTACTGGGCAGTGTCTTTTATTTTTGTATTTATGGTTGGTGGATTAAGCGGACTTGTTTTGGGTGCGCTTGCGGCCGATATTTATGTACACGATACTGCCTTTGTTGTAGCCCACTTCCATTATATTGTATTTGGCGGAACAGGTTTTGCCTTTTTTGCTGCAATACACTATTGGTTCCCAAAAATTTTCGGACGCATGTACGACACAGCATGGGCGAATATTGGCTGGCTGGTTTTTACAATCGGGTTTCTAGCACTTTATTCTCCTATGTTTTATTTGGGAATGATGGGAATGCCGCGTCGTTATTACGATTATTTACCCGAGTTTCATGGAGGTAATATCCTCAGTACGTTTGGGTCGTGGATTATGGTAACGGGTTTTATTATCATTTTGGTTAACTTAATTCGTTCAGCCAAAAAAGGTGAACCGGCAGAAGTAAATCCCTGGAAAAGTAAAACTCTGGAATGGACAGTTCCTTCGCCTCCTCCGGTTTTAAATTTTGAGACTGAACCTTTTTTGACGGAAGAAGACGGACCTTACAATTACGAATAAATTATAGCTGATATGGAAGAACATGTACATCATGTAGAACATCCCGACATGTACGACCCCGAGTCGTCGAAAATTGGCATGTGGTTGTTCATTTTTACCGAGCTGCTTTTATTTGGCGGTCTCTTTTTGGTTTATGCAGTTTACCGGTACATGAATGCCGATGCATTTCATTTGGCAGCCGAGCAGTTGAATACGACAATTGGTGCCTTTAATACTGTAATTCTATTAATTAGTAGTATGACCGTTGCCATGGCAACCACTGCGCTACAAAAAGGACACAAGAAAATAGCTATTGGCCTTGTTGCTGTTACTTTTTTAATCGGTGTAGGTTTCCTCATAAATAAATGGATAGAATGGGGTGTAAAATTCGACCATGGTATTTGGCCCGGATCGGAGCACATGCTTGAAACCATGAGCCAAGGTGAAATTTTGTTTTTCGGTCTTTATTTTGTGATGACAGGGTTACATGGAGTACATATTATTGTGGGAATGATAATTATGGGATATGCCATTCGCGGATTACTAAATGGCAAAGTCAATGCTGAGAGACCATCTTTGCTCGACAATTGCGGATTGTACTGGCACCTGGTCGACTTAATCTGGATTTTCCTATTTCCGCTATTCTACTTAATAACCTAAAACAGAAGATATGTCAGAAGAAAAACATCATATCGTACCATATCGATTATATGTAATTATTTTGCTTGCCTTGCTTGCCTTAACTTTTTCATCGATTGCTATTACCGAAATTGAACTTGGGGTATATACAGTAGCCGGGGCATTACTTTTTGCGATAATTAAATCGTACTTGGTTTTAACCTACTTTATGCACCTAAAATACGATAAACCATATATAAAAATAATGGTGCTATTTGTGTTTGCCATTTTTGTAGTTGTGTTAGTTATTACAATGTTAGATTACTTATATAGAGTATAATATGGATAGTTCAGAAGTAACTCAAGCCTCGAATTTTGTAGAAGGTGTTGACAAAGCATTCATTGTAATCCTTGGGATATCATTTGTATTCCTGATTGGATTAACCGTGGTAATGATATACTTTGTTTTTAAATACAATAAGAAAAGGAATCCAAAAGCCACGCAAATTAAAGGAAGCACTACACTTGAAATTATTTGGACAGTAGTACCTTTCCTTTTAACCATGGTTATGTTTTATTATGGCTGGGCAGGTTGGAAACCTATGCAAAAAGCTCCGGAAGATGCAATGGAAATTACCGTGATTGGTAGAATGTGGAACTTTACTTTTGAATATGAAAATGGTAAACGAACCGATACTCTTTTTCTTCCAAAAGATCAGGCAATTAAGTTGAATTTGCTTGCCATGGATGTATTGCACAGTTTATATATTCCTGCATTTCGGGTGAAACAAGACATGGTTCCGGGATTAGAAAATAATTCGATGTGGTTTGAACCTCAAAAAGAAGGTGTGTACGAATTGTATTGTGCCGAATATTGTGGACTGCAACATTCGTACATGTATTCGTATGTAAAAGTGATGCCCGAAGCAGCATTTACTGACTGGTTGGTTGATACGACCCAAGTAGCCAATGATGTATTAGAGTCGCCAACTGCAACAGGTAAACGAATTATGCAAAACATTGGTTGTTTTGCTTGTCACTCATTGGATGGTTCAAAATTGGTTGGTCCAAGTTTTAAAGGTGTTTGGGGAACCGAGCGAACAGTGAAAACAGGCAAAGAAATGCGCCAGGTTATGGCTGATGAAGAATATATAAAAAGTTCGATTTACGATCCGAATGCAGATTTGGTTGATGGCTTTGGAAAAGGATTAATGTTAACCTACGAAGGACAGCTTTCGGAAGAGGATATTGGAAATATTATTGAGTATTTGAAAACAGTGAAATAAGTTTTCAGTTGCAGTAAAGACAAGGCATGGCTTGTCTCTTTTAATACAAAAAACGTCAAAATTTGAAACAACAGCTTAAAATTATATACGAATTGGGTAAGATGCGAATCTCCTTACCCATCGCACTTTCGGCATTAACCGGTTATGTCCTTTATACAGGTCATATCGATACACAAGGGTGGATGTTAGTTTATGGTGTGTTTTTTATGTCGTGTGCATCAAGTGTTACAAACCACTGGCAAGAGCGCGATATAGATGCTAAAATGCCACGCACTAAAGATCGTCCAATTCCAACTGGGAAAATTAGTGCCAATGGAGCTTTAGCACTCGCAATTGTATTTGCACTTATTGGTTCGGCAGCATTATACTTTACCAATCCAATTATGGCTTTGGTGTTAAGTTGGGTAACCTTGTTTTTTTATAATGGTGTATATACACCGCTCAAAAAAGTTTCGGCTTTTGCAGTAATACCCGGTTCAATGGTTGGTGCTTTACCTCCAATGATTGGTTGGGCTGGAGCAGGTGGAAGTTTAAAGTCAGAAATGATTTTGCTGGTAGCCGCCTTCTTTTTTATTGGACAAATTCCACACTTCTGGTTATTACTGCTAATGTTTGGCGAGCAATATAAATTGGCCAAACTCCCGAGTTTAAACCAGCTTTTTACCGAATCGCAAATAAAACGAGTAACTTATACCTGGGTGCTAACTACTGTCGCTTCGGCATTTTTGGTCATCTTTTTTGTTATCGGTAATAAAATTATCATGTTCTTTTTGTTGTTCTATATTTTCTACTTGCTGTCATCGATAACAATGGCGGTGTTTGCACAAGGTGAATTTAAAGTACGACCATCGTTTTATAAACTCAATTTTCTCTATTTGTTTATGATGATATTTTTAATTGTGGACGGCTTAATTCGTACTTAAAACCA
The DNA here is from genome assembly GCA_030595485.1 of Draconibacterium sp. Classification (GTDB taxonomy): domain Bacteria; phylum Bacteroidota; class Bacteroidia; order Bacteroidales; family Prolixibacteraceae; genus Draconibacterium. The sequence goes on along the minus strand of JAUVDE010000072.1, from coordinate 1,614 downwards.
TTTTCGGCGTTAAGTGATCAATTTAATTATCTTTGTGGGCAATCGAATTTAATTCATATAAATGACATTTGAAGAACTCGGAATTCACGACGACCTACTTGACGCTATTGATTACATGGGCTTTAAGGAGGCAACTCCCATTCAAGAACAGGCAATACCTGTAATTTTAGATGGTAGCGACCTTATAGCTTGTGCTCAAACAGGTACAGGAAAAACAGCTGCATTCTTGCTGCCCATACTCGATTTAATAGCCGATTTGCCCGGAGGTGAAACTTCAACTTTAATCGTTGTTCCAACACGCGAGTTGGCCATGCAAATTGACCAGCAAGTTCAAGGAATTGGTTATACCATGGGTATTCATTCCATTGCACTTTATGGTGGTCGCGACGGTGACGAATGGGGACAACAAAGAACTGCTCTAACAAAAGGAGCCGATATTATTGTGGCCACACCGGGGAAACTAATTTCTCACCTGAATTTAGGTTATGTGAAATTTGATACGATAAAGTTTCTAATTTTGGATGAAGCAGATAGAATGTTGGATATTGGTTTCTACGACGACCTTGTTAAAATCATATCTTATCTTCCTAAAGAGAGGCAGAATTTGATGTTTAGTGCAACAATGGCTCCTAAAATTAGGACTTTGGCATCGCAGGTTTTATCCGATCCGAAAGAAATAAATATTGCCATGTCGAAACCGGCAGAGGGTGTTTTGCAAGCCGCTTACCTTATTTACAATAAGCAGAAAAACGGTTTGGTGGCGCATCTAATCTCTGAAAATCCGGATTACACTAGTATCCTGATTTTCTGTTCAACAAAGCGTGCTACCACAGAATTAGCCCGGGTTTTAAAAAGGAAAAAATTTGCTGCTGAAGCCATCTCTTCTGATCTGGAACAATCGGATAGAGAAAGTGTATTATTGGGCTTTCGTTCAAAGCGAATACGGATATTGGTTGCAACCGATGTAATGAGCCGGGGAATTGATGTTAAAGACATAAATCTGGTTGTAAATTACGACGTGCCGAACGATGCTGAAGATTATGTGCACCGTGTGGGGCGAACTGCCAGAGCAGAAACTACAGGTGTTGCTTTAACTTTGGTGAATGAAGACGACATGTATAAGTTTCATCAAATTGAAGAGTTAATTGAACGCGAGGTGTTTAAAATTCCTATGCCTGACCATTTAGGAGTTGGACCAGAATGGAAAGCACCAAACAAACGAAAAGGGAATAAAAAGGGAAGCTTTCATAAATACAAAAAAGGTGGTGGTGAGCACAAGCACCGCAATACCTACAAAAAGAAACGATAAATAATTTCCATTTTTTAGCTGATACTATTTATTCTGAAAGTTCGTTTTTGTTTTTATAATCAAAATTGGATGGACAAACGAATCCTCATATTTCTTGCCCTTCTTATTTTTTTTACGAGTTGTAAAAACAAAAAAGAAGAGCTACAGTCTCGAAATAAAATAGAAATTCGTGCTTGGAATATTCTAACCGACCATACACCAACAGCATACAAAACGCTTAATGCCAGTGTTCATTATCCGGTTAATCAGCTTCAGTTGTCGCACGAGATTTGCCACAATCTAAAGGATGTAAAACACCAATGGAA
>JAUVDE010000226.1 GCA_030595485.1 Draconibacterium sp. | reverse complement strand
CGATTATGTACATACTATTTTGACAGAAGAAAGTATTGACGGAAGAATTTGCTACAAAATTCAGATGATACCCAATAACGATGCGAATGTTGTTTGGGGTAAAATTACAACCTGGATTGATAAAGAGAAATACATTAACCTAAAAAGCGAGTACTACGATGAAGAGGCATTTTTGGTACGTACAGAATTAGGGAAGGAAGTGAAAAAATTTGATGGCAGAGAACTGCCTTCAATAATGGAGATTATTCCTGCTGAAGAACCACAGAACCGAACTATTATGACCATTATTTCCATCGAATTTGATGTGGATATTAAGGAGAATTTCTTTTCGCAACAGAATATGAAACGAATTAGGTAATCATTTTTAAAGTACCTTTTTATGAAAAGAGTAATACAAATGGCCTGGCGAAATATTTGGCGCAACCGCAAACGAACGATAATTACAGCGGCATCCATATTTTTTGCTTTATTTTTTGCCATCGGCATGCGTTCCTTTCAGCTTGGAACTTATGGACACATGATTCACCAAAGTATTGAAGCTTACACTGGTTACTTGCAAGTACAAAGCCCCGATTATTTTGATGAACCCGGGCTTGACAATGCTTTCGAATACAGTGCGGAATTAGTTCAGAATATAAACAGTAATCCACAAGTTAAAATTGCTGTCCCGCGAGTAGAGTCTTTTGCTTTGGCATCGATTGGAGCAAAAACGAAAGGTGTACTTGTAAATGGTATCGATGTTGAAAAGGAAGCTGAATTATCGAACCCACAAAGAAATTTGGTACGCTACCGTTTTTCGAGCCATTTGATGGAAAAAGTTTATGAACTAGACGAGTTAAGCAAAGACCAAATAGCAAACCTAAAAATATATGGGAATGCCTCGTTTAGCTCCTTAGATAAAATAAGTTTGAATTGTGGCATTACAAATAAAGAGCTACTTAATAAGATCGGCAAACTAACTGCATTTGAAGGTAACTATTTGCAAAGTGATGACGATGGCATTTTGGTTTCCGACCGCTTATCGAAGTTTATGCACTTAAGTATTGGCGATACGCTTGTATTAATGGGAACCGGTTATCAAGGTTCATCGGCTGCCGGTTTATTCCCGGTACGCGGCATTATAAAAATACCTTCGCCCGAACTCGACAATAAATTAGTTTATATGGCTCTACCCCGTGCTCAGCAATTTTTCGATATGGAAAACATGCTAACAACACTTGCCATAAATATTCACGACAATGGAAAAATGTTAGAGGTGCAGCATGAACTTGACCAGCAATTAGACAACGAATTATATGTAGTAAAAAATTGGGAAGAGTTTAATCCTATTCTAAAACAAACCATTGAAGGAGACAGTGCAGGCGGGCTTGTATTTATAGCCATTCTTTATGTAATTGTATTCTTCGGAATATTTGGCACCGTACTAATGATGATTGCTGAACGCAAACGAGAATTTGGAGTACTAAATGCCATTGGAATGCGGAAACGACAACTGATGTACGTTGTGGTAATTGAAATGGTATTTATGGGATCATTAGGTGCAGTTATGGGAATGCTTGCTATTTCACCCTTACTTTACCTTGGCAATAAATATCCCATTCAAATGACCGGACAAACAGCAAAAATGTACGAAGACATGGGCTACGAAGCGGTAATGCCAATGGCTAGTTTCGATGCCTACTTCTGGTGGCAAGCAATAATTGTGATAATTATGGTTTTGCTAGCCAGCTATTTCCCATTAAAGAGTATTCGCAAGCTAAAGTTAATGAATGCGCTGAGAGCGTAAGAGAGAATATAGAATTTAGTAGTTAGAAGTTAGAATATAGAAAAAGTATATAGTATGGAACGTAAAGCAAATAGTTATAGAGATTTAATAGTTTGGCAAAAGGCACATAAATTGGTTTTGAACATTTATGGTATTACTCAAACCTTTCCAAAAGAAGAATTATTCGGTTTAACGTCACAAATTAGACGTGCTGTGATTTCTATTCCTGCAAATATTGCTGAAGGATCTGGGAGACAAGGAACAAAGGACAAATTGCGCTTCTATAATATACCCTTGGCATCTTTAAATGAAGTAAACTACTATCTTCTATTAATTAATGATTTAAAATATGCAGAAACAAGTGAGTTAATATTGGATATTGAAGAAGTCGGAAAAATGCTAAAGTCATATTCCAACAAAATTTCCAAGAACTATTCCAACTCCTAAATTCTAGCTTCTTAATTCTAAAAAAACAAAAAAATGATAACATCAATTTCATGGAAAAATGTTTGGCGGAATAAACACCGTAGCCTGATAGTTATTGTTGCCGTAACCTTAGGAACAGTAGCCGGGGTGTTTGTTGCCGGACTTATGAAAGGCTGGTCGGACCAACGTGTGCACGCAGCAATTTATACTGAAGCGGCACATATAAAAATTCAAAATCCTGAATATTTAAATAACGAAGAAATTTCATTTACAATTCAGAACTACGAAAAGGTAAAACAATTTGTTGAGTCGCAGTCGACTATTGAAAATTTTACCAGCCGAACAAAAGTAGTTGCCATGGCGGCTACCTCGCGAGGGAACACCGCAGTTACACTAAAAGGCATTAATCTGGCGGAGGAAAAACAAGTTTCTGATATACATAAATTTATTGTAGCCGACGGTGGCAGCTTTTTCGATGTTGACCATAGTAACCCAATTGTTATTAGCGACAAAACAGCCGAACAACTGCGCATAAAAACGTTCAGAGTTACTACAGCACTTATCGACAGTTTAAAAAGTTTGCAGGTACCCAACAATGTAATTTCAATTGCTCAGGAATATGAAGGCCGACGTTTTTATTCAAAAACAAAATTCAGTAAAGCTTTCGAATCTGAACTCACGAAATCAGAAGCCCGAAAGTACGGATCTTTAATTACTGAATTGGCTAAATATTATCATTTGCGCTCAAAAATTGTATTCACTTTCACCGACATGCACGGCGAAATGACCTATCAATCGTACCGGGTTTGTGGTATTTATAAAACAAGCAATACGGTTTTCGATGCACAAAATGCTTTTGTAAGGCATAGCGATTTAACAAAAGCAGCCGGCTTTGGCCCTAACGATTTTCATGAAATAGCGGCATTGGTAAACCTTGAGGAATCAACTGAAAAAGCTGAACAATTGGCAATCAGCAAAGAATTCCCCAACTCAAATGTAATGACCTGGCGCGAGCTGATTCCCGATGCAGCTATGATAGCTGATATAATGGACGTTTACTATTTTATTATTATGGGGATTATTTTTTTAGCACTAGCATTTGGCATTGTAAACACCATGTTAATGGCAATTATGGAGCGTATTAAAGAATTAGGTATGCTAATGGCAATTGGCATGAGCAAAAAGAAAGTGTTTTGGATGATTATGCTCGAGACTATATTTTTAACCTTAAGTGGAAGTGTAATTGGAATGGCACTGGGTGCTCTAATTCTTAAAATTACGGGGTACACTGGTCTCGATTTCTCATCGGTTGGCGAAGGGTTTGAAGCCGTTGGTTTTGCCGCCGTAGTATACCCGAATATTGAGTGGGGATTTTTCTTCGGAATAATTGTGTTGGTAATATTAGTGGGTGTATTATCCTCGATTGCCCCGGCACGAAAAGCCCTTAAACTAAAACCTATTGAAGCATTACGCACAGAATAAATATTGATTAATAAGATAGTTAAATTGAGTAAGTTTTCGTCTAACTTCTTAATTCTAACTACTAAATACTTGAAAAATGAAAGTCATACAAATTAAAGATTTACACAAAACATATAGCGAATCGGAAGTTGAAGTACATGCAGTAAACGGTGTAACTTTAGATTTTGCTGAAGGTGAATTTGCGGCAATTGTAGGTCCATCGGGCTCGGGGAAAACTACTTTATTAAATATGATTGGCGGTTTAGATGACCCAACTTCGGGAGACGTAAAAGTTGGCGGCACCAATATGAGCGATTTAAAAGGTGAAGCTTTAACCGATTTCCGCTTAAATAACATTGGTTTTGTTTTTCAATCTTACAATTTAATTCCGGTACTAACTGCAAAAGAAAATACTGAATTTGTAATGCGCTTGCAAGGCAAAACAACTCAGGAGTGCGAAAGACGAACCATTGAGCTATTACAAGCTGTTGGTTTAGGAGAAAGGATAAATGCGCGCCCTTCAAAGTCATCAGGGGGGCAGCAACAAAGAGTTGCGGTTGCGCGTGCTTTGGCAAGTAAACCCAAATTTGTATTAGCCGACGAACCCACTGCAAACCTCGATTCGAAATCTACCGAAACATTATTGGATATTATGGAAAAGCTGAATAAAGAAGAAAACATAACTTTTGTATTTAGCACCCACGATGCCCGCGTAGTAAAAAAAGCCCGCCGTGTAATTACCATCGAAGACGGAAAAATAATAAGTGATGTTCGTAAAAATGGTGGAGAATAAGGAGCTTTAACCTCAAGGCAAAATTTTAAAATGTCTGTAATCAAAAATATTATCACGCTACTGTTTCTGTCGAGTGCATTACTTGCTTCAGCACAATCGAAACTTGATTTTAATAGCTACATATCAAACATGGGGCAATCGGGTTTTGCTAAAGACGAGCAGGACAACTATCAGTTTTTGAATGATTTTATTATGCACAACCGCATAAATATTGCCTATTATGCCAACGATAAATTTACAGCCCACCTTCAATTTCGAAATCAGTTTTTATGGGGACAAAGCATTAAACAAATACCGGGTTATGCCGAAAGTTTTAATAACGACCGAGGTTTTTTAGACCTTAATTTCAACTGGTGGGCAGGCGAAAATAATTTAATGAACACGCAATTCGATAGAGCTTACATTGAATACGTAAATGGAAATTTTGAGTTGAGTCTAGGTCGGCAAAGGGTTAACTGGGGCCGAACCCTGGTTTGGAATCCGAATGATATTTTCAACGCCTTTTCGTATTACGACTTTGATTATATGGAACGCCCCGGTTCCGATGCTTTACGTGCCCACTACTATTTTGGAACTGCCTCGTCAGCAGAGTTCGTTGCAAAAGTCGACAGTGCGAACAATTTAACGCTGGCCGGTTTGTACAAGTTTAACAAGTGGAGTTACGACATCCAATTTCTGGGAGCTTATGTCGATGGGCAAGATTTTGTTTTTGGATTAGGCTGGGAAGGTAATATTGGAAGTGTCGCCTTTCGTGGCGAAGGCAATTATTATCACCCCGAAGAAAATTTCACCGATACAAGCGGTGTATTTTTAGCCAGCATAGGTTTCGATTATTTAGTTGGAAATAACTTAACCGTTCAGTGGGAGTTTTTGTACAACGACTCTAAAACACTTATTGATATTGGGCAAAACCCAACCGCTATTTTTCAGGCTCCCGCTACGTCAAAAAGCTTGTCCTTTAGCGAATTTAACTTTTTTGCTAATTTGTCGTATATCGTTAGTCCAATACTAACCGCAAATTTGGCCGGCATGTATTATACCGATTATAATGGCTATTTTTTAATGCCCGGAATCGACTTCTCCATAAACTCAAATCTCTATTTTTCGTTTATGTATCAATACTTTAATTTAGAATTCAACAATAGTAGGTCGGGTTCGAACGTTGCTTATGCAAGGTTAAAGTGGAACTTCTAATCGTGAAGACACTATTCTGAAAAATATTGAGATTTATGAAAATTTGGATAAGCACAGTTATTATATGCGCCGTAACTTTTGTTTCGGCAAAAGCCGCAAATAAAGACAAGGAACTAAATACAGCCGCAAATGCAAAGTACCTCTCTCCCATCGAAAAAGAGGTAGTGTACGAAATAAATCTATTTCGGTCGAATCCTGCGAAATATGCTGAAGATTATATTGCTCCGCTGGCTAAACATTACGAACGAAAAGTTCTTCATTATCCCAACGATAAATCGATAATGACCAATGAAGGAGTAGCAGCGCTGCATGAATGTGTGCGGGTACTAAAAAAGGCTGGCCCAATGCCACTTA
>JAUVDE010000101.1 GCA_030595485.1 Draconibacterium sp. | reverse complement strand
GGCGCCTATGGTTAGCTACGAGGAACTGGAGAAACTTGAGTTTAGTTTTATTGAAGAGGGAATGCAGTTGGCAAAGTCGAAAGACAAAAATGTGTTCTTTCACATTGATGGGAAAATCGATAATATGATTCCACGCTTTCTGGAAATGGGAACAGATATTCTGAACCCAATCGATTTGTGCGCTGGAAATCAGGATGTTTTTGAGATAAAAGAATCGTTTGGCAAACAGATAACCATTTCAGGAAACATCGATATTGAGGGAGTTTTGCGAAATGGAACACCACAAGAGGTTTACAACAATGTGAAAATGCACATCGATAAAATGAAGCAGGGTGGTGGTTACATTGTTTCGTCGAGCCATAATTTGCACGAGTTTGTACCGGTTGAAAATTTTATGGCAATGCGGGATGCTGTTTTGGAATACAAATAATTTATTATTGAATGAAGAACTTGCTTAAAATATCTTTTGTACTTCTGTTTTGTGTATCAACAGTAATTTGTGTTGCACAAAATTCAGAAAAAATAAAAGTTGCTTGCATCGGCAATTCGGTTACGTTTGGATACGGAATTGAAAATCGTGAGGTAAATTGTTATCCCTCCCAACTTCAAAAAATGTTGGGTGAAGAATACCAAGTGGGTAACTTTGCTTTAAGTGGAGCCACTTTGTTAACCAAAGGACATCGTCCATATATCCGGAATCAAGTATTTCAGGAAGCACTACAATTTGAACCGCAAATAGTAATTATTCATTTGGGACTAAATGATACCGACCCGCGAAATTGGGCGAATTATCGTCAGGATTTTGTTGGAGATTATTCGGCATTAATCGATTCTTTTAGAAATTTATCGTCGAAACCAGAAGTTTGGATTTGCAAAATGACACCAATTTTTCATGGTCACCCCAGATTTAAATCGGGTACGCGAGATTGGTTTTGGCAAATTCAGGGAAAGATTGAGGTAATTGCCTTAGGAAAAAATACTGAACTGATTGATTTTCATACTCCGCTTTATTCGCGTCCCGATTTAATGCCCGACAACCTTCATCCCAATACTGAAGGAGCAGGTATTTTAGCAAAAACGGTTTATCAGCGTTTAACTGGTGATTTTGGTGGACTGCAAATCCCCGACGTTTTCAACCATAAAATGATTTTACAGCGTGGTGTTAAAATTCCTGTTTATGGAACTGCAAATAAAGGCGATAAAATTACAGTTGAATTGGATGGTGCAAGCCTTTCAGCAGAAACAAATAAATTTGGTAAATGGAAAGTGGAGTTTCCAGCGAAAAAGGCTGGCGGTCCGTATTCATTAAAGATTGAAAGTAAAGATAAGAGTATTGTTCTGAGCGATATTTTGATAGGCGATTTGTATCTCTGTTCGGGGCAGTCTAATATGTCATTTGCACTTAAAACTACAGCCCGCGCCAAAGAAGAAATACCGAAAGCCAATTATCCTGCAATAAGGTTATTCAACATGGAAACTGTTGCCTGGGGTGGAAAATCCAAATGGACTGAAGAGCAGCTTCAAAAAACGAATGACCTTGAATTCTTTTCTGGGAAATGGGTAGCATGCACACCTGTAACAGCGAGTGAATTCTCGGCAATAGCCTACCATTTTGGACGCAAATTGTACGAGGAAACTGGTGTCCCAATCGGACTGATTCATAATTCAAAAGGTGGCTCACCAACGGAATCTTGGATTGACCGAAAAACTTTGGAATTCAACCCGCAATTGGTTGATGTTCTTATGAATTGGGAAAAGAACGATTTTGTTCAGGCATTTTGCAAAGAGCGTGCGGCATTCAATAATCAGAATTCTGAGAATCCAAAACAACGTCACCCTTTTCATCCTGCTTATTTATTTGAAACTGGAATTGAACCTCTAAAAGGAATGCCAATTAAAGGAGTCGTTTGGTATCAGGGTGAATCGAACGCACATAATGTTGAGTTTCATGAACAACTTTTCCCCGCTTTAGTTGAAAGTTGGCGAAACGTTTGGGGCGAAAATGTACCTTTCTATTTTGTGCAACTTTCAAGTGTTAATCGCCCAAGTTGGGGGCATTTTCGCGATTCGCAACGTCGTCTGGCAAAACAAATACCGAATTGTGAAATGGTAGTTTCCAGCGATGTGGGACATCCAACTAATGTTCATCCAACAAAGAAAAAAGAAGTGGGTGAGCGTGTAGCACTAATCGCTTTAAATAAATTGTACGATAAAGATATTCAGTGGCAAGGACCTGAGGTGAAAAATATTAAATTCATTCAGAATAAAGTGGTGATTGAATACACTTTTGCAGAGACTTTAAAAACATGTGACGATAACCCCTTACGCTCTTTTGAAGTAGCAGGAGAAGATGAGATTTATAAAACAGCAGAAACAAAAATAATAGGAAATAAGATTGAGATTTGGTCGGATGAAGTTTCAAACCCAAAACACTTTCGTTACGGATGGAGCGCTTATACCGATGCAAACCTGGTAAACGAAGCCGGATTACCAGCTTCAACATTTTCAACAGAATTTGAAGAATAGATTTTTAGATAGCTAGATACAAGATTTATAGATATAAGTGAATAATTAAATTGATTCAATAATTTGGAAGAATAGATATACGGTTATTGCGAATTTGCTTCCAACTTCCGTCTTCGGTCTTCCGACTGATTTTTTAAATATGAAAAAGATTAATGGATACGTAGCAGCACCTTTCACACCGATGAAAGAAAACGGGGATTTAAACCTTGATTTAATCCCAAAATATGCAGATTTTTTAGTGAGAAATGGGGTTGACGGCGCATTTGTTTGCGGAAGTACTGGCGAAGGCGCATTGCTAACACGCGAAGAAAGAATGGCAGTGGCTGAGAAATGGGTAGAAACCAGTGATGAAAAGTTGAAAGTTATTGTACACACGGGCGGAACAAATTTGCGCGACCAACAAGCTTTGGCAGCACATGCCGAAAAAATAGGAGCATTTGCAGTTTCAGCTATGGCTCCGGCATTCCTTCCTCCAAAACGAAACGAAGAATTTGTGGCATACTGTAAAGCAGTGGCAGACGCAGCACCAAGCTTGCCATTTTACTACTATCACATTCCACCGCTAAATGGTTTTAATATGTCGGTTGTCGATTTACTAAAAGCAGTTGATGGTGTTATTCCAAATTTTGCCGGAGTGAAATTTACCAACTTAAATATGTTTGAATTCGAACAGTGCAGATACGTTGCAGATAGTAAATTCGAGATGCTTTGGGGTTTTGACGAAATGTATCTCGATAGCCTCGCGTTTGGAAATAGTGCCGGAGTGGGAGGGACTTACAACCACTGCTACAGCCTGTATAAAGACATGACTGCTGCTTACGCCATAAAAGACATGGATAAATGCCGCGCATTGCAACATCAATCGCACCAGTTTTGCGAAATACTTGGTAAATACCGTGGAAATCTATCGGGAGGAAAACGCATGATGAAATTTATGGGATTAGATTGTGGTCCAAACCGTTTGCCACTACAAACTATTTCCGACAACGAAGAGATACAAATGAAAAATGACTTGGAAGCCATCGGTTTTTTTGAGTTCTGTAATAGGTAATTATGAATGAAATTTCCTGTCTTGTGTCTTGATACTTGCATCTTGAATTTAATTTTTAAATAATGAACAAACTAAAACTAATCGCAATACTTCTTTTTATTTCAGTTTTTGGGTATTCCCAAACTGAATATAAAAATGATTTCAAATGGTCGGAAAGTATCGAAATCCCACCTGGCGAAGGTCAGAATAAACAGCATGGACTTGCTTCGCCTTTTGCCGGAAGTTCCGGTGATGTGGTAATTGTAGCCGGAGGTTGCAATTTTCCCGATGCTCCGGTTGTTGATGGTGGAGCAAAAAAGTACTACAACGATGCCTTTGTTCTGGTTGAAAAAGATGGAGACTTGCGTTGGTTGTCCGGGATGAAAATTCCGATTGAAACAGCTTACGGTGCGTCGGTTAGTTTGCCCGATGGTTTGTTGTGCATTGGTGGAAACAACAACGATGAAACCTTTAAATCAGCTTATCTTTTAAAGTGGAATAAAAAGAAATCTGAACTTGAAATTGAAAACTATCCTGAGTTGCCATTTCCTGTTACGCAAATGGGAGCAGCACTAGTCGGCGATATTGTTTATGTGGTTGGTGGAAAAGCTGATGGTAAATTAGCAAACACTTTCTTGGCGCTCGATATCTCGAAAAAAGGAACTGATGAATTTAAGTGGAATATATTAGCTGACTTCCCAGGTGTGGCTCGGTTGCAACCAGTTGTTGTAACTCAAAATGCCGCAGATGGAAAGCACCTTTTTGTTATAAGCGGCTCCAGTTTCTCAGACGAACAGGATACCCCAAGTGTAACAACCAATGGTATTGAATTCAATCCGACAACCGGTGTTTGGTCTGAAATTGCTGAAATTGCACCTGATGGTAATCAGGCTTTTTCTTTGCACGGCGCTTGTGGATTACCGCTGGGAATGAACCACATTATGTTTGTTGGTGGTGTAAATCGAGACCGGTTTTATGATGCATGGCTTAAGGAACGCGAAGGAAAACTGGCAAACGAAAGTGGAGACACGGCAGCAATCAATCAGTTTAAAAGTTGGAAGAGAGAGTATCTTTCGCAAGAGCCAGCTTGGTATAATTTCAATAAAGAAGTTCTGGTTTATCATACTTTAACAAACAGTTGGACGGTTGGCGATGAATATCCATTTCCGGCACCAGCTGGTGCAAGAGTGGTTGCGTGGAACGATGGCTGGTTAGTTATTAATGGCGAAACCATGCCCGGAATTCGTTCGGCAAAAGTCTATTATGGCGAATTAAAAGCCAATCCTGAATTTGGTTTATTGAATTGGATTCTTCTGATTTTGTACTTGGGAGCAATGCTCTATTTGGGCTATTTCTTCATGAAACGCGAAAATGGTACCGAAGACTTTTTCAAAGGTGGAGGTCGTATTCCATGGTGGGCAGCCGGAATGAGTATTTTTGCAACCATGCTGAGTGCCATTACCTTTATGGCAATTCCTGCCAAAGTATTCGCAACCGACTGGAAATATTTTCCAACGGCAATTGCTATTTTAATTATGGCATTTCCGGTTGTAAAATATTTTCTTCCATTTTTCCGCAGACTGAATGTTACCACGGCATACGAATATCTCGAAAAACGATTTAATTACGCAACACGGTTTTTAGCAAGTTCTGTGTTTATCATTTTTATGGTTGCACGAATGGCGCTGGTGTTGTTTTTACCTTCGCTGGCACTTACTACAGTTACCGGAATCGATATTTACACCTGCATTGTGTTGATGGGTGTAATTACCATTATTTACTGTACAATGGGTGGTGTTGAAGCCGTTGTTTGGGGCGATGTAATTCAAGGTTTTGTGCTCCTTGGAGGAGCAGTGTTGGCCGTAATCTTTCTGATAAATGGCACCGAAGGCGGAATGGGGAAATTGATTGAAATTTCAGTTGAAAACAGCAAGTTTACCATGTTCGATTTTGCCTTTAGCTGGAAAAGTGCAACGCTGTGGGTAATTGTTCTTGGTGGCTTGGCAAACAACCTTATTTCGTACAGTTCCGACCAAACTGTAATTCAGCGCTACATGACCACAAAAGATGAAAAGTCAGCAGGGAAAAGTATTATTCTGAATGGTGTTTTAAGTGTTGTCGTTTCCTTAGTGTTTTATTTTATTGGAACGGCACTTTATACCTATTACAAAACTCAACCTGGCGAGCTGAACTTTGCCATGCAAAATACCGATGCAATTTTTCCACATTTTATTATGTCGAAAATGCCGATTGGAGTAGCAGGAATATTAATTGCAGCTATTTTTTCAGCAACCATGTCAACGGTTTCGTCTAATGTAAATTCACTTTCAACAGCATTTACATCCGACTTTTACCGACACTTTTTTCCGGGTTCTTCCGATAAAAAACAGTTGGCAGTAGCACGCTGGTCGGGAATTATTTTTGGTGGAATAGGTGTTGGTTTTGCGCTGTTAATGGCAACCTTAAATATATTGTCGTTATTCGACTATTTCAATAAAATACTCGGCTTGCTTGCAAGTGGCTTGGGTGGTCTGTTTATAATGGGAATTTTCTTTCCACGAATTGACTCACGGAGCGCACTAAGCGGTTTTGCTATTGGTACAGGTGTATTACTATTGGTTCAGTTGGGAACAGATATTTCATTCTGGTTATACGGTTTTATAGGAATGGTTGTAAGCGTAGTTGTGGCATATATTGCAAGCTTTATCTTCTCAAACAAAAAAGAAATTACCGGGTTTACCTGGAAAACAATAAAGAAATAATTCATCATGAACAAACAAACCATAAAAAACTACATTGAAACCTACAAAACAGGTTTACTCGAAAATATTATCCCATTCTGGACAAAACATTGTGTTGATTGGGAAGATGGTGGTTTTACTTTCTGCCTCGACCGCGATGGAACAGTTATCGATACCGACAAAGGCGTGTGGCAAACCGGACGTTTTACATGGACGATTTTGACCATGTATAACGAAGTGGAGCAAAAAGAAGAGTGGCTGAAAATTGGTAAACATGGCATCGACTTCCTCGAAAAACATTGCTATGATGAAAACGGTAAAATGTATTTTATTGTTGACAAAGAGGGCGACCCAATTCGTATGCGACGTTATGTTTTTTCAGAATCGTTTGCCGCAATCGCCTACGCAGCATATTACAAAGCTACCGGAATTGAAGAATACAAAGCCAAAGCAAAAGAAGCTTTCGATACCTTTTTGAGGTATAATACCGAGCCGGGATTAATTGCTCCGAAGTTCACCGAGAAGAGGCAAATGCGTGGCATGGGCGGACCAATGATTGGAATTGTTACAGCACAAGAATTACGCAAAAACCTTGGTGATGAATCATACACGGAACAGATTACCAATTGGATGGACGAAATTAAAAAGTACTTTTTGAATCATGATTATAAAGCTGTAATGGAAGTAGTTGGTCCAAACGGTGAATTGATTGACCATTTTGACGGAAGGTGTTTGAATCCGGGACATGCCATTGAAGGTGCATGGTTTATTTTACAAGAGGCAAAACGTAGAAACAACGACCCTAAACTAATAAAGCTTGGAACTACCATGCTCGACTGGATGTGGGAAATTGGATGGGACAAAGAATACGGAGGAATGCTCTATTTCAAAGATGTAAAAGGATTACCTGTGCAGGAATACTGGCACGACATGAAATTCTGGTGGCCCCACAACGAAACAGTAATTGCCACATTAATGGCATACGAACTTACCGGTGATGAAAAATATGCAGAAATGCACAAACTCGTTCACGATTGGACATTCAAACATTTCCCAGACCCGGAACATGGTGAATGGTATGGTTATTTACATCGCGACGGACGACTTTCAGTCCCACTAAAAGGAAATATATGGAAAGGACCATTCCACATTCCACGCATGTATTTAATGGCATGGAAAAGTTGCGAGCGGATGTTAAATTAGAGAAGAGAATTGTAAATTCCTTATTATGTCAAAAAGTATAAACAAAGTGGCAATTTGTGTATTGTAATCTATCCTCGGAACAATTACTTTAGCCTTACAATAAAACGAATCAAACCAACAGCATGAAGAATTTTCTTTTACTCTTTATAATTATCATTTTATCGATATCTGCTACGGCACAAAACGCAAGCTGGGAGGCAAAAAGAATTGCACCTCCTAAGCTACAAAATGAAGCTAATACCTGGTTAAATTTCCGAAAGGATATTGAGTTAAATGCTGTTCCTGAAATGGCTCTGGCAAAAATAGCCACCGACTCGAAATATTGGTTATGGGTAAACGGTGAAATGGTTGTATACGAAGGTTTGCTAAAACGAGGGTCAAATCCCAACGATACCTATTACGATGAGGTGGATATTGCACCGTTTTTAATATCAGGAAAAAACACCATTGCCGTGTTAACCTGGTATTTTGGGAAAGAAGGGTTTTCGCACAAAAGTAGCGGGCAAGCTGGATTGGTTTTCGAATGTGAAGCGCTGGATTTGTTTAGTGATAAAACCTGGATGGCGAAACATAACACCGCATTTGAAAATACGACCACTGAACTTCCAAATTACCGTTTGCCCGAATCAAATATTAGGTTTAACGCGCAATTGGGCGATTTTGATTGGGTAAAATCAACTGGAGATATTCGAGGATTTAATGGTGTTAATATTCTGGGAGAGGCAGAATCGGCTCCATGGAATAAATTGCATTTGCGTCCAATTCCGCTTTGGAAAGATTATGGCGTTCGCACATATGAGAACCATAACGAAATACCGACCGAAGGTACTGGCGAGTGGATAGAATGCAAATTGCCATACAACTGCCATGTGCATCCTATTTTGGATATCGATGCTCCGGCAGGAGTATTAATCAGGATGCAAACCGATAATTTTGACTACATGGGTTTGAATGTGGCATCGGTAAGAGCAGAGTATGTAACAAAAGAAGGCAATCAACAATATGAATCATTGGGTTGGCAAAACGGACATGTTGTAAAATATTTAATTCCGACAGGAGTAAAAATAAACCTACTCAGTTACCGCGAAACAGGTTTTAATACGGAATTTACAGGCTACTTTAAAACTAACGATAAGTTTTATGAAAGACTCTGGCAAAAGGCCGTTCGTACTTTGTATGTAACCATGCGCGATACCTATATGGATTGTCCCGATCGTGAACGTGCACAATGGTGGGGCGATGCTGTAAATGAAGTTGGTGAAGCATTTTACGCACTTAGCCCATCGGCCGCTTCAATTGCTAAAAAGGGAATATTGGAACTAATAAACTGGCAACGCAACGATGGTACAATATTTTCGCCAGTACCTGCTGGGAACTGGAATAAAGAATTGCCCGGGCAAATGCTGGCGAGTGTTGGTTATTATGGTTTCTGGACTTATTATATGAATACCGGAGACAAAGAAACGATAGCTCAAGTTTACAAAGGCGTAAAAAGATATTTAGATGTTTGGCAACTTCAGGACAATGGAATTCTGGTTCCGCGTGAAGGGGAATGGTATTGGGGCGACTGGGGACAAAAAGTTGATAAGCAGTTGTTGTTTAATGCCTGGTATTATTTGGCTTTAAAAGGCTATTTGCAGATGTCAGGAACTTTGGGAGAGCAAGCCGAGGTGGAGCAAACGCAAAAGGCAATGGATGAGTTTAAGGTCGCTTTTAATACTGAATTTTGGGATGGCAAAGGATACCGTACTAAAAAGTACAAAGGGAAATACGACGACCGTGCTCAGGCTTTGGCAGTTGTTTCGGGTTTAGCAGAAGAAGATAAGTATGATGAGCTATTGAAGATTTTCAAAAGTTCATATTTGTCTAGCCCATACATGGAGAAATATGTACTGGAAGCTTTGTTCATTATGGAAGAACCAGAGTTTGGCTTAGAGCGGATGAAAAGTCGCTACAAAAATATGGTTGATGTTTCGCCATGGACAACACTTTATGAAAACTTTGGCGACGGTGCCGATCGTGCAGGAAATGGAA
>JAUVDE010000293.1 GCA_030595485.1 Draconibacterium sp. | reverse complement strand
CTCCCAAAGTTTCAATTTCATAATTTATGGGTATCCTGAAAGGTAAATTGGCGATAAATATTTTCAGGACGTACCCCGATTTAAAGCAAAAGCCTTATTGGGGCAACCATTTTTTATAGTTTTACCGAAGCCTTTGCATTTTTGGCTTTCTGCGAAACATAGTCGATACTAATGTCTCCTTTTCCTTCAATTAAAAATTCATACTCGGCGCGGCTGTAACCGGGCATTGCAAAAAACTGAACTTCAGGTTTGTTCTCTTTGTAGTTTACCTGGTTTAAACGCAAATTGGTAATTTTCCCACCGGCGATAACGTTCCCGCCATTTACCTGCAAATGGTCTTGTACATATAGTTTGTCTTTTACCGCTTGTGCAGTCATCGATGAGATCCCATTTTTGTTTTCAACACGAACGCGCACCCGATACAGGTTTTTGCTAATTTCCTTTACTTCGAAAATTTGCATTTTTATGTCGGGTGTACTTTCAGCCGAAAGAAATACTACTGACGAATTACGATGAACCAAATCTTGTAACATAAAAACGTGTGGCAAGCGCGAACTCATTTTTACCCAACCACCAATTTCTATTGGTCCGTAAGTAGGATGATTAAATGCTTTCCACTCTTTGTACAATTCGCCTTGTGCAACATTGTCGTTAAACTTCAATCGCTGGCGATTTTGTCCGGTTTGGGAATTTTCCATAAGGGTCTCCAAGGCATTTTCCGATTTGTTTCTTTTTTTATCCTCTATGTAGGTTTCCTGATTTCGCATAAAAAGTTCGCCAACAAAAGCATAAGCTCCGTAATTAAAAAATACATGCGAAGTAAAGTCGCCATAGGTGGGATACAATTCGAAGGATGGCGTGTAAACGTATCCGGGCGTAATTTTTACTGCTTCTTTACCCACGGCATCAAACGAAGCAATATCGGATTGAACTAGTTTTATGGTTTTGGCAGCAGGAGCACGCAACCACATTCCGCCGGTGTTATGAAAAGCATAACCAACAATTATATTTGGCTTTGAAGCAATAAAATCGTTAACCGATTTTAGCCCAACGCCTGAAAGCGGAAAGTTTCCGGCACCGCGCTGAACGTAAGGAGGCATCCAATCGAAACCCCAGTTTCGGTTCGGGTCGACATAGCCTTCCGAGTCTTCATTAAACCTTCCATCGTTATCGTTATCAATTCCTTCGTAACCCAGCAAAGTATATTCTCCTTGTTCGCCCGGTTTTACACGAATTAAAATACGTGAATCTTCCGGGTCGGCTTTGTAATCTCCATTCGCATCTTTTATTCGCATTTGACAAATGTTACCATCGCCGTCTAAATCGTCGGGCGCATCTTCATCAAACAATCCATCTTTATCATCATCTTTTGGTATGCGAATACTACGGTTGGTACTTGGTGTATTTCCGTCCTCAAAAAAGTGATGGCGTCCGTCAACATTTACCACTGGAATAATGTAGTGCGCATTTCGATCGACCGCTTTGGTTACACGTTCATTTTCCCCGTATTTGGTAAGCAACATGTTGGCATAGTACAAACAAACCTCGCCGGCCTGTACTTCGTTTCCGTGAATGTTGCCATCCAAATAAACACCCGGTTTAGTTAGTTCTTCACCCGTTTTTGGGTTATTAATGGTAAGCGCATAAATATCGCGTTCTTCCTCGCTTTTACCTATAACTTCAAGTGTTGTTAAATCGGGAAAAGCTGTATTCAGTGCTTTAAGTGCTTCGTTTACTTCGTCGTAGGTGTAATAACGGTCGAATCGTAAGGGAACTTCAATTTTAGCTTCGTCGGCAGCAATACCCACAAACGTAATAGAAACTAGTGTAATGAATAAGAATATATATCGTTTCATAATTAACCTCCAATATTAAATTGTTTCACATCATCGGTAAATACAACCGATTCGATTTTAACAGTAATGCCTGGCCTTTTAGCCGTTGTTTTTATCAACCACGAATATTTTCTTAATTGATTGGCACCAATACTTCCCAGCGAAGTTCTGCTTTTTCCTTCGAGAATATCAATATCGCCACTAAGGTTTAGAATCATTGGAGCAGGTTGATTGTTACGTTCGCCCATTGAAATAGGGTAAGCCAATTGGCCGGTGTTTGTAACAAAAACTTCCAGTTTATAAATATCTGTTCCAAGTCGTTTTACCTTTGTGTTTTCAATTTTTATTTTGGGTAATTTAGTTGAAAGCTGTAACAACCATGGTAACTGTGCACTGGCAAGCGAAACAATTTTTTCTGGTTTTGGTGTGGTCTCCAGGTAAGGAACATAACCACCAACCTCAACCTTACCAAGAGTTGCATGGTTAACTACTTTCCAATCTACAAATCCTTTTCCTTCCCATTCTGCTTCAGAGTAGGCCAGTAAGGCTTTGTCTTTTTCACTTAATTCACCTTCTTTCTCTGGTTTTGGCGTACTTTTCATCATGCCTACCATTTGTTTTGGAGTAACCTGTCCGGCTTCCATCATTTTAATAACACCTTCAGCGTTAAACTTATCAGGTGCATTGTTCGCTTTTAAAAAGGCCGTTATTTTATCGGTTCCTAAAGCAACAAAATCGTCCGAAGTCATTTTCTCAACTTCTTCTAAAGAACCCATATCATCGGCTTCACTTTTCTCTTCCTTCACTTTTGGCACATTAAACAAACTCATACTAAACGAAGGAACACCCAAATGATAATAGGCCCAAAGTTCGAATGAACCATCTTTTGCAGCACTTGGTTTTAACGTTTCGGTATTGAAATTTTTAGCCTCGAGATATTTTTTATAATCTTCAGAGAATGATTTGTAAAAAGCAAGGTCGTTTTCTTGTGGGTTTACGGCAGCTCCCAAACCAAGCATCCCTGCTATCAGCGATGGAGTAACTTCCATGCCCGGAGGAACAACAGCTTTTGCCATTTCCATAACTTCTGCCATTTTATAACTTTTGCCACTTTCGGCACCCAGCATTCGTGCGTAACGTCCCGATAGTTTTATGCTTTCGAGGTTGGCTCCTCCTTTGCGACCTCCTTTGGGAGGAACCGCACAAAAGTTAGAAGTTCCCAAGGTGTAAACC
This sequence comes from Draconibacterium sp., assembly GCA_030595485.1. GTDB lineage: Bacteria > Bacteroidota > Bacteroidia > Bacteroidales > Prolixibacteraceae > Draconibacterium. The sequence goes on along the minus strand of JAUVDE010000293.1, from coordinate 1,715 downwards.
ATGGCAATTTCCGGACGGTCGTAGATAAAACGCATAATGCCATAAACTTCAGGTGTTTGTCCGGTAAACATTCCGGCTTCGCTTTTCGCACGCGGAAAAAGGTGAGGGAATGCAATTCCAACATTAATACCGCCTTCACCATCTTCGTTATACTTTCCGTCCCTATCGTTATCCAATCCTTCTGAATAAATTTTGTAAGCGCCACGTTCACCTTTTTTAGTGTTGGCCTTATCCATAATTAAAGGATTGTGTTTCGAAATTACATACGAACCCTCCACGTCGGCTACACGCATTTGTGTGATAAATCCATCGCCGTTTAAATCGTCAAAATCATCTTCGTTAGTGGCTTCATCTGCATCGTTGTTGATGGCATAACTGTTAACGTTTTGGCCCCATTTTACATCGGCAAAATAACCGGCTGCCGCATCGGGATTGGGTTGTGGTAAAATGTACCACTTAATATTTTCGGTGTAGGCCGATGAATCGAGAAGCATTTGTGTAAAATACAGTGCTCCTTCGGTTGCCAAGGGAACATTACCTTCGAAATTTGCACCAACAAAAATAGCGGGAACATCTTCTAAATTACTTCCGATTTCTATAACCATAATCGGTTCTCCTCCCGGACTTTCGGCGATGGTATGTAGCGTCACATCTTTCTTACCTAACTTTTTTAGAATTTGTTGAATCTGCTTGTTCGTATGGTATTCTTCAAACTCCGATTCAGATTGAGCTGCAAGCTGATTCCACGTAAAGATTAGAAAACCAGCCAACAACAGGCTAAACAGTTTTTTTAACATAGTGATATTTTTCGTTATGAGTTTTTTAATAATTTCTAATTTATGTCTAAATTATAGTATTCGGACTATTTTTATTGGAGAATTGTAATTGTTCAGAGGTGGAAATTTACATTTTTTTATAAAAATAGCATAAGTCTTTTAAAGATTTATTTCGAAGAATAAGATTCCATTTGGCTTTTTGTGTCATAAAGTATAAAAAAAGTGTCAGAATTTGTATTGCGATTGCTGGCTGATATTGTTAATTTTAGGTTTTTAAATTTAAAAAACTAAACCTAAATTTTATTTCAATGAACTTTATTCAATCTTTCGTGAAAACTACTTTGTTCTTATTTGTTTTCAGTATTATTTCAACGGTAACTTTTGGAAAGGCTCAATTGGTAAATATGCGTGTGGAATACCACGAAAATCCAATGGGTATTGATGTTACGAAACCACGACTTAGTTGGCAGCTTGTCTCCGAAGAAAAAAATGTAAGTCAATTAGCTTACGAAATTCGTGTAGCCTATAACGCGAATGATTTGAAAAAAAAAAGTAAGTTGATTTGGTCTTCGGGGAAAATAGAATCGGACAAATCTGTGAATATAGAATATGAAGGTATTGATTTAAAATCGATGGAAAAAGCCTATTGGCAGGTTCGCACTTGGGATAACAACGGGAAAACCAGCGATTGGAGTAAACCTTCTTTTTGGGAAATGGGAATTCTGGAAGCTGATGCATGGAAAGCCTCATGGATAACCATAGTAGGGGAGCCAAAAGTGAAGGGTTCGAAACCTGCACATTATTACCGCAACGAATTTTCAAGCTCAAAAACGATAAAATCAGCAAGAGTTTATGTTACTTCTTTGGGACTTTACCAATTGTTTTTAAATGGCGAGAAGGTAGGCGACCAACTGTTTACACCTGGCTGGACAAGTTTTA
>JAUVDE010000303.1 GCA_030595485.1 Draconibacterium sp. | reverse complement strand
AATTGAATCGATACCGTCTTGGGCCAAAAACTTGTAATTAAAAGCTACTCCTTCGTTGTAAACTCTGAAGGTAACCTCCATCTGTCGATAAGGTTCTATTTTTTCTGTTACTAGAAATACGGCCTGTTTATAATGGTCTTTTACTTTACTTCGTTCGCCATAAACAGGTGTCCATTCATTTTCTACACTTTCAATTTTTGTAGAAGTTATTTCTATGTTTTTACCAAAAGAAGGCAAATTCTCAATGTCGAATCCAAGAGCAGAAGAAGTTATAACCGCCTCGTTTTCGAAATCAATGGAATATTTTAGTGCTGAATTCTCATCAACTTCAATGTGCAATTGAATTTTACCGTTGAGGCTTTTTATGGACGAAGAGCTTTGATGTGCACAAGACAGAAGAAAGCTTGCGACTAGAATTAGGCTTAGGTATTTCATTTTTGGCTTTTAAGTTTCATCCAAATATCATAAAAAGTTGTGATTTATTTTAATCCTCAGGCAACGTTTTATATTTACATTGCATTTTAAGGGTGTAAGCAATTTTAAAACAAGAGCGAAAGAGTGCAAGTCAAAAAGTTAATTCATAAAAGTTCCAAAGGTGACAGACGTGCGCAAAAGCAGTTTTTCGATTTGTATGCCGATCGTTTGTTTGCAGTAGCTAAACGTTATGCAGTTTCTCCTGAGTTGGCAGAGGAAGCATTGTTTCAGGCATTTCTGAAAATATTTGAGAAGTTAGCTGAATTTGATTTGATAAACGAAGCTGCTTTGCTAGGCTGGTTAAACCGAATTGTAATTAACCAATGCCTGATGGATAGGCGCAAAGAATTAAATACGCTTTACAAACTCGAAACAATTGATGAGGAAAGACACGACACTGTTTTCTATGAGGACAGCGACCACGAAGCTCTGCTTGAGCTGATAAATCAACTTCCCGTTGGCTACAAAACGGTATTCTTAATGAATGTAGTTGATGGGTATGCGCACAAAGAAATTGGGGAAACTCTGGGGATATCGGAAAGTACATCGCGCTCTCAATTTTTTAAAGCACGGAAATTATTACAAAAGAAAATTAATCAGGATTATGGGCAATCTGGAACATAACATAAAAGAGGCTTTTGCTGCACAGGATGCTAAAACAAAACTGGCAGACAAAGATGGCATGTGGAATCGTTTGGATAGTCAAATGGGCCGACGCTCGGGTGTTGCTGCATTGTGGCGTGTTGCTGCCATATTGTTAGGAGTTTTCCTTCTAACAGGTGCATTTGCCGCATTCGATTTTAGGGAAAAACAACTAAGCACCATTGAAAAGATGGAAATGGATAATGTGAGTTTAGTTGCAACAATTGATTCTTTGCGTTCGTTGCCTGTGGCCACTAAAACTGAGGTGCAAATTGTAGAGAAAGAAAAGCTTATTTATCGCGACAGAACCATTATTCAGCAAAACTCAAATTCAGAAAAAGATTGGGAACAGAGTTATAACGTGTTGGCCGATTCAGCGGATTTGATTTTAGCCAGTAACAAAAAGCAAGTTCAGGAAATTGTGCGCTTAGGTGAAGAACTTGTTGAGGTAAAGCAAGAACTAATCCAGCTAGAAGAAGCCTTAACAAAGGAAATGACAAATGAGAAATCGGCTCCTTTTAAATTAAAAAGCGGGCATGTTGAAGTGGGGATTTCAAAAACTCCGGCAGTTAAAAATCCCGATATGAAAATGAAAGTATTTCAGAAAAACTTTATAGAAAACAGAAACAATTTAAACAAAAACATTTTTAAAAAGTAAGCCATGAAGACAATTATAACTCTCCTCCTTTTATTTCTTTTTTCTCAATCGGTATTAGCTATGGAAGGCTATCACAAAGGAGATACAATCCGATACAAATTTGATAAAATGCTGATTGAAGTTGCGAGTACCAATGTGCTTCAAAAAGGCATTGTTGTTGTTGAATCGTATTTAGACCGGGTAAAACAAGTTCAAAAAATTTTGAACGAAATTACAATTGTTCCTCCTGCCGATGATGAACGAGTTACCATTAGTTTTAGAGAAATGGGAGACGATTTGTATGTGTGGAATTACAAGGAAGTGGAGCTGTCTCGATCGAAAAGAACCAGTAAAACTCTTGTAATTTTTGAAGATGGATCAACCTTTGAAAAAGACTTTGGTCGCTACTGTATTTTCTTTTCGTTTAAAGCCGTTGAAACAAAAATATATGTGGACGACTTAGCCGATTTAGATCTGATTTTAGCTGATGATTTTAATGTAAAAATAAAACAATCAGAACAGTTATTATTCGAGAAATTTGGAGAGAAGTACAGAAAAGGGATACATGCCTGGATTGATTTGCGAGGAGAAGAGGCAAAAGGTCATTTCCTAAACACATCGTACAAAACAAACGACATGATTATTCTTTCAGCAGGGATTGGCTCAGGCTGGATACAAAACACTTTTGTTGCAGATATTAACTTCCGATTAGGATTTGCTTTCGGAAACAAAGGGATGCTTAAAAATATTTATGCCATTGATTATAATATGATGTACGATTTTTCGGAATCGAATGAAAACAAATTTTATGAGTTGAATCATTTTGTTGCGTTAACCTGGGAGCACAATTTTGCGAATACACCGGTTGAGGATAAATGGTATGGTTTCTCGGTTGGATATTTGGTGAAAAGGAACAACGACTTTTTTAAAGACAACACTTTTAAAGTGGCCATAAACAAAAAAATTAATAACACTTTTATCGTTAAACCTGAGTTGTATTTTAACGACTTTTTTAAAAATGTTTATCCGGGAGTCCGTTTGTCAGTAGCATTTTAATTTCAAGCATCGATATAATTTCAAGCAGTGATAGTCTGACTCAAAGTCGGGCTATCACTATTCAGCAGAAACAGCAATATTTTCACCCATTTTAATGTAGGTCTCTAAGCCATTTTTGGTGTTAGAAATTAAGTCTTCGTCAAAAGTGATTTCGTTCTTTTCAAATAACAAAACCAGCGTTGAACCACCAAAGGCAAAGTAGCCTTTTTCGTCACCTTTTTTCATGCTAGTATTTGCCGGGTAAGTTTGAATAATACTTCCAACCATTGTTGCACCAACGTCAGAAATTAGAATGTTACCATACTCTGCAGATTCTTGAATACAGAACTCACGATAGTTTTCACAAAATATTTTTAAGCTGCTTTGTAATGCCAAGGGAGAAACCGAAAAATAATGTCCTTTTATGGGTTTTGATCCTGAAACCTTGCCCGACGCCGGGAAATGAAATCGGTGATAATCGGCAGGTGCCAAACGAAGAATTGCCATGGCTCCATCTTCGTATTTTGATGCTAACTCTTTGTCCTGTAAAAAACTTTCAAGGGTAAACTCTGAACCTTTTACAAAAAACTTCGACACATCGTTTATCGATTGAAAAGTCAAAATTCTGCCATCAGCCGGAGAGACTAAATCTTTTCCGATAGGACGCGCCTCGGGTTTTAACTTGCGGTAAAAAAACTGATTAAATGTTGGAAAATCTGAAGTATTATTGAGTTGACATTCATTTAAATTAATGTTGTGTTCCTCAACAAAAGCTGGAATTCGTTTTGCCGAGAATTTACGATTCATGTACCAACCACCAAGCGATGAAATTACTTTTCGTTTAAACAGTACATTCAAAGCAACTTTTCCGCTTGCCGAAGAATACAACCAATTTAGCATTCCTTCGCTAGGAACGATTTCAGTTTTGGTTTCTCCACTTGCCCTGTCTATGTAATTTATGGTTTCCATTTTTTTGTTTGATTCAACTTTCTGCCGGCACGAAAATAGAACCAGCAGCACGAATGCCAAACTTATATATTTCATCAAAATTATTCTGGTTTATATCCAACATCATCTAAAAGTACTGGTTGAAAAGAAGCATCAACTGCCAGCTCGTCGCAACGTTCGTTTAACGGATTATTGGAATGCCCTTTTACCCAAACAAACTTTACCACGTGTTTTTTGTAAATCTCCAGAAAACGTAGCCAAAGGTCGGGATTCTTTTTCCCCTTAAAACGTTTTTTCACCCAATTGAATACCCAGCCTAAGGTAACCGAATCTGAAACATATTTCGAATCGGTGTAAACAGTAACATCGCAACCCTGAATTTTCAAGGATTCCAGCGCTACTATTACAGCCAACAATTCCATGCGGTTGTTGGTGGTATGTTTGTATCCTTCCGATAGTTCTTTTCGGTGTTCGCCCGAAAGCATAACTATTCCGTAGCCTCCGTTCCCGGGGTTTCCACGTGCTGCACCATCGGTGTATATTGTTATTTTAGGTCGAGTCATTTTTCTTTTGAGTACTGAGTAATTAGTACAAAGTAGTGAGTAAAAACTTAAATAAACAAAAAACCTCGCTAGAAACTAACGAGGTTTTCTTTCCTCACCCTTCGGGGGAGGTTAGGAGGGGGCTACTATTTTCTAATTTCCATTTCGTCGATAAGGTTTTGAGCGCCGGCATAAACGTCAACAACCCAAAGTACAAAGCGAATATCAACATTAATACAACGTTGCAAGTTATCTTCAAAATCAAGGTCACCACTCATGGCTTCCCAGTTTCCGTCGAAGGCAATACCAATTAATTCGCCTTTGCCATTAATTACCGGGCTACCC
>JAUVDE010000211.1 GCA_030595485.1 Draconibacterium sp. | reverse complement strand
AACCGGTTTGTCTGAATTCATTACCAATTCTTCAAAATTGGCATCTGTAATTTCTAAAGCCATATTATTTTCTTTTATAATTATTAATTCAAAATCTTTCTCAAAAATAGCTAATTAATTCTATAACTCATGTCGGCTTGGTCTTCAAAAAACTTAAGAAAACTATCCAAAGGATTTACCCTAGCTGTTCTTGAAAACATTTCAATAAACATTTTGTTTTCGGGGTCGTAGATATTAAATTTCAAAGTGGCCTTCCCTTGGTATTCAGTTGTCAGATTCTCAATGGTTTTCACCATTTTTTCATCCAATGCTGTTAACAACATATTTATGGTAATCGTTTTCACATAGGTCGTTCGAGCCTCGGAAAGTAATTCGATACTATTTACTTTATACTCGTAATAATCCTTGTTACCAAACTTTGGTTTAACCGAACCTTTTACCATAATAAATATACCAACTTTGCAATACTTACTAAAGTTTACATAGTCTTTCCCGAAGAAGAAAAAATCTTTCGAATCGTTATAATCGGATAGCGTTAAAACAGCATACATGTTACCATTTTTCGACTGGCCCTCGCGCGCTCCAGTTACCATTCCACCAAAAGTATAATCCTTATCCTTATGTTTGTCTATGTCGTTGTTCAAATCCTTTAAGCCAACGTCCTTCGTACAGAAGTTATTGATTTCAAGTCTATAATCATCAAGCGGATGTGCCGTTAAATAAATTCCAATTAGGTTCTTCTCTTTTTCAAGCAGAATAAGTTTTGCCCACTCTTCAACTTGCGGAATTTGTGGTTTTTGAATATCCTGGGAACTTCCAATACCACCAAACAAACTTTGCTGGGCACTTTGCGCTTCCAGTTGTAGACGGTTTCCGTAGCGGATTAATTTCTCGATAAAAGAAGTATTATCATTCTCATCATCACCTGAAAAAAAGCGGCTGCGTTTTACATCTTCCAAATCATCTAAAGCACCAGCCATAGCAAGCGCCTCAAGATTTTTCTTGTTAACCGTATGCAAACTTACATTTTCAACAACATCGTAAACAGTTTTAAACTCACCATGCTCCTCTCTAACATCAATAATATTCTGAACAGCACCCGAACCAACACCTTTTATAGCTCCCATTCCAAAACGAATATCGCCGTTTTTATTGGCTGTAAACTTGATGAAACTTTCGTTAATATCGGGTCCTTTCACATTCATTTTCATGCGTTTACACTCCGTCATCAGTTTAGTAATATCTACAATATTACTAAGGTTTCGACTGAGGTTGGCAGCCATAAACTCTGCCGGAAAGTGTGCCTTTAAATAACCTGTTTGATAGGCAATGTAGGCGTAACAAACCGAGTGCGATTTGTTAAATGCATACGAAGCAAAAGCCTCCCAGTCTTTCCAAATCTTTTCGATAACCTCTTCGGGCGTTTTCCCTTTATTTTTACACTCATCAACAAATTGAAAATTAGCTTTACAACCGTCAACAAACTTCACTTTTAGTTTATTCATTACGGCCATAATTTTCTTACCCATTGCTTTACGCAAGGTATCAGAATCGCCTCGGGTAAATCCTGCCAACAAACGCGAAAGTAACATCACTTGCTCCTGAAACACCGTAATACCATAAGTATCATTCAGATATTTCTCCATCATCGGAACATCGTAATCTACCTTTTGACGGCCATGTTTTCGAGCAATATAATCGGGAATATACTCCATTGGTCCCGGACGATACAAAGCATTCATCGCCACCAAATCTTCAAATCGGTTGGGTTTCAAATCGCGAAGGTGCTTTTTCATTCCATCTGATTCAAACTGGAAAATGGCGGTTGTTTCACCGTGGCTAAAAAGCTCAAAAGTTTTTTCATCTTCCAACGAAACGTTGTTAATATCAACTTCAATTCCTTTTGAAATACGTATATTTTCGAGACACTCTTTTATAATTGAAAGGGTTTTTAAGCCCAGAAAGTCCATTTTTAACAAACCGATATCTTCCACAAACCGCCCGTCATACTGCGTAGTGAGCAGGTTTTCCTCTTTTGTGGGCATTAAAGGAATATGGTCCGATAAAGGATCGCGACTAATTATAACTCCACAAGCATGTACACCTGTTTGTCGCACCGAACCTTCCAGCTCTTCGGCGAATTTCATGGTTTGTTTAACCAATTCAATCGGCGAATTTTTTTCTTGTTTCAACTCCGGGCTTTCTTTATAAGCTTTGGCGAAAGTCATTTTCGGAGCCTCGGGAACTAGTTTTGCCAAGCGGTCGGCTTCGGGCAATGGCAATTTTAGTACACGTGCCACATCACGAATCGACGACTTAGTGGCCATGGTACCAAAAGTACAAATGTGCGCCACCTTGTCTTGTCCATATTTATCGGTCACATAATCTAATACTGCCTGACGACCATCATCATCAAAATCAATATCAACATCGGGAAGTGATACACGATCGGGGTTTAAAAAACGCTCAAACAGCAAATCATATTTAATGGGGTCGATTCCCGTAATTCCGGTGCAATACGCAACTGCAGCACCAGCTGCCGAACCACGTCCCGGACCAACCAATACACCATTCTCTTTTGCCCAGTTAATAAAGTCCTGAGTAATAAGGAAGTAGCCCGGATAACCCATTATCTTAATGGTATTCAGCTCAAAATCAAGACGGTCGGTTACATGCTTTTCAAGCGGATCGCCATATCTTTCTTTTGCACCTTCAAAAGTTAAATGCTCTAAAAAGGCCGACTCTAACTTTACACGAAGTACTTTGTCGTAACCACCTAATCGGTCGAATACTTCATCGCCGAATTCTTTACGCAACTTTGCATCAGGATATTTTTCACGAAACCCTTCCTCTGTTCCAATGTTCTCAGGAATTGGAAATACAGGCATAATTGGCGCCGCGTCCAGCTGAAAAGTTTCAACTTTATCCGCAATCTCCATGGTGTTTTGCAAAGCTTCGGGCAAATCACCAAAAAGCTGATTCATTTCCGATTGCGTTTTAAACCACTCTTGTTTGGTATAGCGCATTCGATTCGGATCGTCGAAATCTTTCCCTGTATTTAAGCAAATCAACAAATCATGTGCTTCGGCATCTTCGGCATTTGTAAAGTGCGAATCGTTGGTGGCAATCAACTTTACGCCTGTCCTTTTTGCCAAAGGAACTAGCAGTTTATTTACTTTTACTTGCCAATCATATACTTTCTCACGCTCTTGGGCAGCCTCAGCGGGGTGACGCATCAGTTCCAAATAATAGTCGTCGCCAAATAAATTCTTATACCACAAAACTGCTTCTTCGGCAGCTTTCATGTTGTTATTCATCAGATGCTGGGCAATTTCGCCCCCTAAACATGCCGATGAAGCGACCAATCCTTCATGGTGTTTTTCAAGTAGTTCTTTATCAATTCGTGGTTTGTAATAAAAACCTTCAGTGGTAGCTGTCGAAATAAGTTTTATAAGATTTACGTACCCAACCTTATTTTTAGCCAGTAAAATTAGGTGATGACCCGAGCGATCAATTTTATCTTTTTTATCTTTAATAGTACGGGCAGCAACATAGGTTTCGCAACCTAAAATAGGTTTAATATCGTTTTTCGTACAAACTGCATGAAACTCTTTAATACCAAACATACCACCATGGTCGGTTAATGCCAAAGCATTCATTCTATCCGACTTAGCCTTACCGACTAGCGCATTAATACTGGCTGCACCATCGAGAATTGAATATTGAGAATGTACGTGTAAATGTGTAAAAGGAACCATAAAAATCGTGCTAAAAAAAGATTTTTAAAGTTACTTAAAATGGCTACAGAAAAGAGCGTTGTTAATAAATTCTGATTGAATTTGAGAGTAAAAAAAGCCCGGTTTGTACCGAGCTCTTATTGATATCAATAGCAACGCCAAATAAACCTTTTAACTCTATTCTTTTGAATTTATACTTCGTTAGAAAATCTCAACAGAACATTGCTATGCCTCAATTTCCTGCCTTGTCTAAATTAAAAACCTCTAAAATTATTTAAGCCTCATTTGGCGCTCCAACCGATATTAAATATTTTCTGAAATCAATTTTGTTATTTCCTGAAATTCTTCAGTCGTAAATTTCTTTTTCTCTGAAAAATTAAGAAGGTCACCTTCGTTTTGCATGGGCACTAAATGAATGTGTGCATGCGGCACCTCCAACCCCAAGACCAAAGTGCCAACCTTTTTGCAAGGAATTGCCTTTTTCAATCCCTTGGCAACTTTTTTTGCAAATATTTGCAAACCGGCATAAGTCTCATCATCTAGGTCAAAAAGATAATCAACTTCTTTTTTAGGAATTACCAAAGTATGCCCCTTTGCCACCGGAAAAATATCCAGAAAGGCAAAGTAATTTTCATCCTCGGCCACTTTATAAGCGGGAATTTCACCATTTACTATTTTGGTAAAAATGCTTGCCATTTATCTATATTGAAATCTCTACAATTTCAAAAGGAATTATACCTGAAGGCACTTTAATCTCAACTTCATCGCCAACTTTCTTCCCTATCAAACCTTTGGCAATTGGTGTCTGAATCGAAATTCTTCCTGCCTTTATATCTGCCTCGCTTTCAGGAACTAAAGTATACGACACTATTGCATTATTTTTTTTATTCTTGACAGTTACTTTGTTAAGAATCTGCACTTTAGAAGTATCAATTTTTGATTCATCTATAATTCGTGCATTTGCTACTTTTCCTTGCATTACTGCAATTTTTGCTTCAAGCATACCTTGCGCATCTTTGGCGGCATCGTACTCAGCGTTTTCTGAAATATCGCCTTTCTCAATTGCTTCACCAATTTGCTTCGAAATAGCAGGACGCTCAACGTTCTTCAACTGATCCAGTTCCTGTTTGAGCTTGTTTAATCCTTCTTGTGTTAAATATGTTACATCGGACATTTTTAATCCTCCTCTTTATCTTAATTATCTACAAAAAAATAGAAAGAATCCCAGATCACCCAGAACTCTTCCTAATGCAAAATTATATAATTTCTTTTAAATTAAAACAATATGACAGAAAAAATAAATGAATCAGGTGATTTACACCCTTTTAGGAATATTTTCGTTTCATAATCTCACTGTAAATCACAGCTTTCTTTAACGAAAATTCTTCACCCTCAATCATCACTTTCCTCTTTCTGATCGGTTTAGCTTTTGTCGCGTCAGGAATATTAGACTTCCCTTCGTTTGCTGCTGTAAAAAAATACTTTGGTTTTTCCACTGCCTGCTTATATCTTTCGACCACGGGCTCTGGTTCAATATATTCATCAACAGGCTCTTCGACAAACTCTTCTTCTTGTTGATTCATTATTACATCCCAAAAATCAGACGACTGCTCAGCCCCCTCGACAACAGGAAGCTTAGGTGCATTTTTTTTCTTTTTACGATTTAGTATGCCCACCACTGCAATAATCAAAGTCAATATAATTACAAAATAGTCTTCCATATAATTCAGTATACAATAAAAGTGTATTTTTGCTGTTCAGTTTATAAAAATAGTAAAAATGAGGCAGTTGGTTTTAAAAAGCGGGAAGTATTTATTTTTTTTCATACTGATTCTACTAATAAACTCATCTTGCGATGAAATAGAATACAATATTCCAGATGTCCCAGTATATTGGGAAGCAAACATTAATCAGGTTGGCATGGATTTGCAAGGAACATACTATTTGCCTGGGCTAGGTTATGGTGGTGTTATTATTTATTGCGCTGGACAAATTGGCGACCGATATGAATTTTATGCATTTGATGCAACTTGCACCCATGAAGTCAATAGAACCTGTCTCACTTTAAAAGACGAAAAAATTGACAACAAACTATGCCCTTGCAACCTGAGCAGCTTTATTGTGACCTGTGAATGCTGTGATTCAAAATTCAATCTTGGAGATGGATCTGGACACCCCATCGATGGACCGGCAACACTTCCATTAAGACCATATAAAACAACTTTTTTTGGGAATATTTTAAGAGTATATAATGACTAAAAATGGGTTCCAAAACTGAAACCCATTCTTATAATATATTGTATTATTCTTAATATCTATAATGTTCTGGCTTAAATGGCCCTTCTTTTGAAACACCCAAATAAGCAGCTTGCTCGTCGCTTAACACGGTTAGTTTTACACCAATTTGCTCAAGGTGTAAACGAGCCACTTCTTCGTCTAACTTTTTA
>JAUVDE010000170.1 GCA_030595485.1 Draconibacterium sp. | reverse complement strand
AATCAGTTGTTTAAAAAAATACCAGATCATCATTCCCGAAGCAATTAATTTTAAAAGTGTTCCGGTTAAAAATCCGATAAATGAACCAAATCCAGATTTTAAGGCATCGCCCGATTCTTTTCCTGCTGTAAGTTCGCCAATAACGGCACCAACAAATGGCCCAATTATGATACTAATCAATCCAAAGGGAGCGAAAAATAAACCTATTATTAATCCAATTATGCTTCCCCAAACACCTCGTTTGCTACCTCCAAATTTTTTGGTTCCCCAGGCCGGAATCAGAAAGTCGAGCGCATAAACCACAGCCGTAATTACAGCCCAAATAATTAAAAACTTAGATGAGAATTGGTATTTCTCGGTGAAGTGAAGTAGCAATAAACCCACATAACTCAAAGGTGGTCCGGGAATAACAGGAAGTACACAACCTAAAATTCCACTAAGGATAAAAATTACTCCGAAAGTTATAAGAACATAATCCATTATTGTCTGATTTTAAAATTGCCTAAAAATAGTGATTTGTGTCCTGTTCCATTCCTTTTTTCGGCGAACAACCAATTATTTCCGGTTTTTACGCAACCACGGAATACTGGTGAAATACATTAGAATTATCGATAGTGCGATAAGCAATGCACTCAAATAAAGGAATTTATTGTGTTCCAATAAATAAATTGGATGTTCGTGTAGTGGTTTCCAATAGGTAACGGTTAGCAGCACCCAGGCATTGTTAATTGAGTGACCTATAATTGCTACAATGATGTTATTGGTGCGCAACATTAACCAGCCCAAAAGTAAACCTAAAACAAAAGTTGCCGGTATTTGCCAGGGATTTAAATGAAAAAGCGAGAACAAAAGTGCCGACATAATTACCGCCACAAAACCGTTGTAGTTTTTTCTAAAACCGTTGAAGATTAATCCTCTGAAAATCAATTCTTCAACAATTGGCGCAATTACGGCCACTTTCAAAAACACGCCCCAAAAACCATAATCGCCATCAAATATTTTACTGAATAATTCCCAAAACCAAGCAGGGGCAGGAATTAATTTCTCCACCCAAATATTTACATGTTCCAGAAAATTATGTGCACCCCAAATAAATGTAGCAATGGGTATTAACAGAAGTGGATTAAATAGTTTTATCGGGAAAATTTCCAGAACAGGAGCTTTGGCTTTTTTTATTCCATACAATAAAATAAAAACAACTGAACCTACTCCAAGGACAATCTTTTTAATGGGGTTGTACAAATATTCGGTTCCGTTGTAATAATCGAGTAAGGCCAGCGGAAAATCAACAATGGTTTGAATAAATAGGTATAGAATTACAAGGTGGATGCCCTGTAGAATTGTTGGATAATATTTTTGTCTGATTTGCTCCATTTTACTACTAACTATGTTTAATAAAGATAGCTATTTCCGAACAACGACAAAACTAAGCGTTAATATTATTGGCTGTTGGTAAGCTGTTTTTTACTGGTGCGGAAAGTAAAGTAACGTTGCGCTACATAACTATATATAATTACAAGTAAGGTGGTTGAAATTTTCGAAAGGGTGGCGTACCATCCCCAGTATTCCACGAAAAATTTCAGGAAAACATAGTTTAACAAAATTGAACCGGCAACTGTTAGTAAATAACGAAACAATTGAATCTTTCCTTTTAACTCCGACGAAGTAAAAGTCACATACTTTGCCAAAAGGAAACCGGTGGAAAAAGTTATTGGGAAAACCATCATAAATGCTGCAATGTGCGCACTAATGGAAACAAAACCCAAGTCTAGAATTTGCATTTCGAGTACATAGCGGTAAAATATAAAATACAAACCAATATCGAGAACTGTATTTGCACCGCCCGTTGCCCCGTAACGAAAAATCTCTTTCGGAATAAAATGTAAAAACGGGAAATAAAACCAGTCGACAATGCTGATTATTAACTCACCGATTTTTTCGAAAAAATTTCTCATTTAATGTTGTTTCTTGAATTTTGAGTTTGCAAAGAAAAGAAAACATTTATAGAATGACCAAATACCCAAAGCCAAATGCCAAATAAATGCCAAAAATCAATGTTCAAATAAAACTAATTCCCTGCTCTAGTAATTGGAGATTTGGGATTTCGAAAATTATTTGAAATTTGATATTAGTGTCAAGTCAAGCATGAATCATCTGGTCGTCATGCTGAATTCAGTTCAGCATCTCTGCTTTAGACAGCAGATTCCGAAACAAGTTCGGAATGACGTACCCGAACTTAGATACTTGATTTAACACTAGTACTTTGGAATTTAAAGTTCTGGCCTCTTTCTCATTTGCTTTTTCTGAGAAAGCAACTTTTTTCCTTCAATTCGTCGAAGCTTCGAACCTCTGGTGGGCGATGTTTTTATGCGTTTTTTTACCGGAGTAAGTGCGGCCTCAACTAACATGAAGAATTTTGCAATTACTGTTTCTTTGTTGCGCCACTGACTGCGTTCAACACTCGAAACCAAGAGGATTTCACCTTCCGAATTAATTCTGCGAGCCAGTTTGAAGTTTATAACTCGTTTTTCGGAATCGGATAAAACAAACGATGAAAATAAAGCAAAACGCAATTCAACTTTGGTGCTCACCTTGTTTACATTTTGTCCGCCCGGACCACCACTTCTTGAAGCTGAGAATTTGAACTCATTTATTAAGCGGCTTCTGCGTTCTTCTAAAATCCTCATAGTTAGCCGTTTCTGCTTATATTTTTGAGTTTAGTTGTATCGATAATTTCAATGTCTTTGCCTTTTAGTTTAAGCATGCCTTCTTTTTCAAATTCCTTTAAAAACTTAATGGCACTTTCGGCAGATATTGAGGCAAAGTCACCAATGTCCTGACGGGTAAGAAACTGAAAAATATTTTCTTTTAAAAAGTCTTCTCCCGATAAGTAAAGCAGTGAAGATGCTAGTTTACCTCGCATTTGTTTATACGAAATGTTTTTAATTATCTCGAGTAAAAGTTTTTCGCTGCGGTAGTTCTTTGAGGTAATTTTAAGTGCAAATTCAGGATTATTGAGCAAAATTTGTTTCAGGCTTTCTTTTTCAATCATACAAATTTCGGTATTGGTTAACGCCTGTGATGAATAGGTGTGAACCAATTCTCCGAAAATGGAAGAATACGCCATAAAATCGCCGGCTTTGGCAATGGCAATATTTATTTGTTTATCGAAACCAGTTTGCAAATACACTTTAACCAAACCGCTTACTACATAAATTACGTGAGGTGCAAATGCTCCCTGTTTAAAAATATTTTCACCTTTTAAATACTGTACACGTGTTTTGTGTTCATTTAAATCGGTAAAAGTTTCGAGTCTGCATTCTGAATTCGGATCCATTCAATAATAGTTTGAATTTCAAAATTACACAAGAAAATACGATAAATCAACTGTAAAATCGGTATTTGTAGGGCTTCGAACAAATAGAACTGTCGTTTGACAGAAAAAAAACTGTGAAAGTTCAGTTTGATGGCTGCCAGAGTTCAATGTCATTTTCTGGCAAGGATTTGCAAGACTGCTTATCTTTGTATCGTAAGATTTTTTCATAAGAATTTAGATTGATTAGTAATAGGTTTGATTAAGGTTTAGTAGAGAGAGGGAAATCAGGGAAGTTCAAAGTTTGAACTTCCCTGTGTTTATCTAAACGAGAAAAACGAAAATGAAAAAAGTAGCAATTCCAATAGCGAACGATAAATTAAGCGAACATTTCGGAGCCTGTTCTTATTATGAAGTGTTTGAAATTGAAGGTGATAAAATTCAAAAGAAAATTTTTGAAACGCCCTCGTTAAAATGTGTTTCGGAACTGCCCAGCTGGTTATATAAAGAGGGGATAACCGATGTAATTACTTACCGTGTAAACAAGGAAATTATTGCGCTTTTTGCATTAAATAAAGTAAACCTTTTTGTGGGTGTTCCAATAAATTCAACCCAAAATTTGATAGATGATTATTTGCATGGGAAATTGCAATCGGACGAAAATATAATTAAAGAAATAACAAATTAAAAAATAAAGAAATGAAATTTCTACGTACAGGACTTCCTGAAATTGAATCGGCAGCAGAATTGGAAAAAGTATTGGCCGAAAACGAAAATGTTATGGTTTGTTGTGGTCGAATGGGACCCATGTGTTTTCCGGTTTACAATGTTATGGAACGTTTGGAGAAAGAACGCTCAAACGTGAAATTTATGGTTATGTCTTTTGATAATCCTGAAGCGGCACCTATTCGTAACGCCCCGGAATGCAGTGGTTTTATGGGCTTACCATTTACCATGTATTACAAAAATGGAAAGGTTGCACAAGCTACTACCAGTATTCAAAATATGGAACAGGTAACAGGAATTCTTGACGAGCAATTCGAAAAATAAATAATAGACATTAACCAATTGAAAATGGCAAAACAAGAAGTAAAAGTAAATTACCTTGAAAATATGGCTTTTGAAGCCGATGTAAACGGTCATAAAATAGTTTTAGATGCAGCAGAACCAGTTGGCGGAGAAAACCGTGGGCCACGCCCCAAACCATTGATGTTAACTGCACTGGCTGGCTGCACAGGAATGGATGTGGTTTCTATTCTTAAAAAAATGCGTGTTAAGTTCGACGATTTTAACGTAACCGTTGAAGGCGACCTTACCGACGATCATCCAAAGCAGTATTATAAAATGAATGTTATTTATGAATTCAAAGGTAAAGACTTGCCATTGGAGAAACTAAAAAAAGCTGTTAGTTTGTCGGAGGAAAATTATTGTGGAGTAAGTGCTTTGTACAAAAAAGCCATTGAAGTTACTTCTGAAATCAAAATTGTAGAGTAAAAGTTATGTCGACAACACTTATTGTAATACTGGTTGTAGTAATAGTGCTAATTGCATTAATAACGGTGAATTATTTCCGGATGAAAAATGCAAAGCCTGTGGCAAATAGCAAACAAATTAAAGTTCTTGCAAATAAAAACTTTAAAGCAGCCACAAAACGCGGCGTTGTTTTGGTTGATTTTTGGGCACCGTGGTGTGCTCCGTGTAAAGTTATTGCACCAACATTAAACGATATAGCCGACAATGAAACTGGTTTTATGGTGGCAAAAGTTAATGTTGACCACAACCAGCAATTGGCACAACGATTTAAAGTACGCAGTATTCCAACCATGCTTATTTTAAAAGATGGAAAAGAAGCCGGACGTATTGTGGGTGTAAAAACCAAGCGTGCGATTATTAAAGAAGTTCAAGCTGTTATGGCGAGCTAAGATATTTGTTTTCCCAAACGAATAAAAACCCAATTTTTATATATACAACCGCTCTTCCTTTTGGGAGGGCGGTTTTTGTTTGTAATTTAGTCCGTAGAACAAGTAAACTCAACATGGATACAAGTAAACTAAAAATTCGGATAAGTACTGAGGATGATTTTGCCTCGATAATGGACGTAGAAAAACAAGCTTTTGGCGAAGATGATGAAGCACAATTAACAGCGGATCTTTTAAATGATGAAAGTGCCGAACCGCTAATCTCTTTATTGGCATTTTATAAAAAGGAAGCCATTGGGCATATTTTATTTACACGCGTTTTTATTGATGACGCAGATAGCCCCTTGTGCCATATTTTAGCTCCAATGGCTGTAAAACCCGAATTTCAGCGAAAGGGTATTGGCGGTTTACTGATAAAAGAAGGCTTACAAATTCTCAAAAACCTGGG
Source organism: Draconibacterium sp. (assembly GCA_030595485.1). Classification (GTDB taxonomy): domain Bacteria; phylum Bacteroidota; class Bacteroidia; order Bacteroidales; family Prolixibacteraceae; genus Draconibacterium. The sequence goes on along the minus strand of JAUVDE010000170.1, from coordinate 1,463 downwards.
GGCTGAAATGGTGTTTGTTTTGGGGCACATTAAATATTATCCACGCTATGGATTTATAAATAATGCCGGAAGGTTTGGTTTAGAAGCTCCTTATCCCATTCCTAAAGAAGTTGCAGATGCCTGGATGGTACAAGAATTAAAGCCGGGTGCTATCAAGAATTTTAAAGGTAAAGTTACTTGCGCTGAAACACTTATGAAACCTGAATATTGGCGAGAGTAAGTTGTTTCTTGAATTCAGTAGCCATGCACTTCAAAAATTTGAGTTCTAATCCCTCAGCATATACCCGAACTATTTCAACCACCTTTCCATTCTGAAGAATTTCACCCTGAACCGCATCGAAAAGTTTGCAGGCAGTGCTATTTTTCATTGATGTAATTATTTGTTCAAACCTATCAGCTGGTACTTTATAATCGTGAAAGAAATAGCCTTTATTATCTTCTTTTAAATCTATGTAAATTCTATCATCTACTTCTTCTAAAACAAAAAGTTTATTAATGCGTGCTTCCACTTTACCCTGAATATTAAGCTTTGGCGAAAATACCATTCCCTTTTCGATAAGTAAACATTCTTGCAAAGAAGCTATTTGTGTATAATCGTCAAAGTTTTTAATGCGAATTGCGGAGTATTGTTTTCCCTTAAATTGTATGTGAGCGCTGGCAATATTTATTCTTTCCTGTATGCATTCTTTAGCTCCTTTTGTACAACTTAGAATCTCTTCTAAGAAATAAAATTTAGAGGTATAAATAAAAATTGAGTTGGGTTTTGCGTTTTGTGGTACTTGTCCGTAGTAATTGGCGTACGGATCGGTCGCCTCGCTTACATAAGTATTTTCAAGAATATGACTTTTAATGGGAGCCAAAACTTCCTTTTTGGCGATTGAACCCGATAAGTTGACTAGATTTTTCATGACATCGGCTTTTATTGGTAAAATAGGACTTAAATACATCAAATAACGAGAGACGTGGATTAGATATAAAGTTACGCCATATTTTAATTAAAAGCCAGAGTAATGACTTGAAAGTGAAAGGGACTATCACAAATGTATTGAACGTAAAATGGGCTGTGAAAGATTACGTTATTTGAAGGATTTTGGGTAATTTGTTTTTAAAACCACATCACCTTTAACTTCACGAATCCAGGTGTCAAATTCTCGTTTACCTTCTTTTAGAACAATAACACGTCCGCCCGGAGGCAATTCTCCATAAGCATTTCTTGCGCCTGAACAGCGCCCATAAGTTAAAGCAATATCGTATAAAACGCCAATGTAGTCGTTAATGTGGTCGTGTCCGACAAAGGTTCCCATAACATCGCCGCCTTCAACCATTGCAGCAAACATACCCGTATTAATATCAGGGCTACAAACATCTTCGTTCTTTTCACCAATTTTCACCAATTCTTTGGTATTCCAAACCTGCTTATATTCAGGTAAAGGAATATGAAAAAATGCCAGTGCAGGCAGTGG
>JAUVDE010000088.1 GCA_030595485.1 Draconibacterium sp. | reverse complement strand
GGAAGGAGCGCATCCAACGGCAAGTTCATCAGTAGAAAACGATGTAATTGTTATGAATGGTCAGGCTCCGGCTCTGGCACTTCGCAGAACCATTAAAAAAGTTCAGAAGTGGGATCAGGAGTGGATGTATCCCGAACTTTTTGATGAAAATGGTCAACCCATCCCCGATACAGAAACAACAATGTATGGTGATAAATTAAACGGAAAAGGTACTTTTTACGAAGGCCGGGTTGGTGTAGTTTTAAAAGGTGGTTCATTAAAAATTGAAGGAAACAAACTGGTAATTACCAATGCCGATAATGCTAAAATCATTCTTTCGGGTGATACCAGTTACAACGGATTCGATAAAAGCCCTAGCAAAGAAGGAGTCGATCCTTCAATTGTGGCTTCCGCCAATCTTGAAAAAGCTTTGGCAAAAAGTTATAAGGCCCTGAAAAATGATCATCTGAAAGATTATTCTGAATTATTCGACCGCGTTTATTTTAGTCTGGGAGAAATGACAGAACAAAGTAAATTGCCAACCAATAAACGGCTCGAATTATTTAGCCAGGGTGACGATGCGTCCCTTTCTACGTTATTTATGCAACATGCACGATATCTTACTATCGCAGCTTCACGACCCGGTGGTCAGCCCATAAATTTGCAGGGCATGTGGAACGATTTAATTATACCTCCCTGGGCAGGTGCTTATACAATGAATATTAATACTGAAATTTATTATTGGATGACCGAAGCTGCTAACCTTAGTGAGTGTGCTGAGCCAATACATCGGTTTACAAAAGAATTATCGGTTGATGGTACCAAACATGCCAAAGAAAGTTTTGGCTACGATGGCTGGACCGCCCACCACAACACAACAATATGGCGATGTGCACAACCTGTTGACAATGCGAATTGCTCGTTTTGGCCCATGGCAGGAGGATGGCTAAATCAGCAAATATGGACGCACTACCGTTATACAAAAGACATTGAGTTTTTAAGAGAATACTGGCCAATAATGAAAGGTGCTGCAGAGTTTCTTAACGACTGGCTAATTGTTTCAGACGAAGGCTATTACACTACGCCAATTGGCTCGTCGCCCGAACACGGATACATACCGGAAGGTGCAAATTACAGAACACCATTTTGCGAAGGGGCAACAATGGATATAATGGTTATTAAAGAATTGTTTTCGAACTGTATTGCTGCTGCCGAATTATTAAATATTGATGCCGGGTTTGCAAAAACATTAAAGTTAAAATTAAACAATCTTCAACCGTACACCATTGGCTCGAAAGGTCAGATTCTGGAATGGGATAAAGAATACAACGAAATTGATCCACAACACAGGCACATTTCGCATTTGTATGCACTTTCTCCCGGGTATGAGATTACAAAAGACAAAACACCGGAATTATATGAGGCAGTAAAGCGTACCCTCGAAATTCGTGGCGATGAAGAAACTGGTTGGTCGATGGCATGGAAAGCCTGCTGTTGGGCAAGATTAAAAGATGGAGATCATGCCTATAAAATAATTAACAACCTTTTTGTGCCGGGAGGAAGGCGAAAAGCAGGACTGTTACCCAGTTTGCTGGCATCTTGTCCTCCTTTTAATATAGACGGGAATTACGGTACAGGAGCCGGAATTATTGAAATGTTATTGCAAAGTCACGAAACTAAAGATGTTAATGGTGAAGAAGTGCCGATTATTGAATTACTTCCTGCGCTTCCAGAAGTTTGGGATAAAGGAGTTATTACAGGCCTCAGGGCTGCCAATGGCTTTGAAGTAGATATAAAATGGGAAGAAGGCAAGTTGGTGTCTGCAACAATAAAATCATTGTTAGGCGAAAAGGGTATTGTCAGGTACAATGGTAATGATATTAATCTTGCCATAGACAAAGGAGGTTCTTATAGATACAATCTGTAGAAAACTATTCACTAATGGAACGAACAAAAAAATGTATTGCCAAATTGTTTTGGAACTTGAATTGGGTCGGTTTCAATAAAGAAAGGTCGATTAAATTCTTCTACTTTTTCGTCGAGAAAGATTTTTAAACTTTGAATATCCATGGCTGAACTATTCAATTACACCGTCTTTTATATGAATTATCTGGTCCGATTGTTCCGCAAAATTATCATCGTGTGTAACAATAATAAAAGTTTGTCCAAAGTCGTCGCGTAATTTAAACAGCAGTTCGTGCAATTCGTTACGGTTTGCAGAATCGAGGTTTCCCGAAGGTTCGTCAGCCATTACAACTGAAGGACTATTAACCAATGCACGCGCCATTGCAACACGTTGTTTCTCGCCGCCCGAAAGTTCGGCGGGCTTGTGCTCCATTCGGTCGCTTAATCCTAAATATTCGATTAATTCTTTAGCTCGCTTTTCGGCCACATCTTTTGGAATCTTGCCAATAAAAGCCGGAATACACACATTCTCGAGCGCAGTAAACTCGGGTAATAAATGATGAAACTGAAATACAAAACCAATTTCCTGATTACGAAAATTTGCCAGCTCCTTTTCAGAAAAAGAGGATATGTTTTTATCGTTGAAATAAATAGTCCCACTGTCGGGTTTACTAAGCGTTCCAAGAATTTGCAACAAGGTCGTTTTTCCGGCACCGCTGGCACCAACAATCGAGTATATTTTTCCTTTGGGAATATCCAGATTAATTCCTTTTAAAACCTCAAGGCTCCCAAACGACTTTTTTATATTTTCAGCTTTAATCAAAATAGTGCGTTTAAAATACTAAACCCATTCCGTAGAGTTTTAGTATCTCGTTAACTATATATAAAACATACACCAATAAAAGTACAATACCGGTGAGTTTGCTAATTCGCCATTTCATTACAAGCAATAAAATAACCAGCAATAGTACCGAACCCGACAAAATTAATGTAGAACTCAATAAGTCGCCACCGGCATGAATTACGCCACCTGAAAGCGACATAACAATTAAAAATGGCAAGCCAAGACCTACCAGAATATCGAAGATATTGGAACCAATAGCATTACTAACGGCCATATCGCCGCGACCTTCTTTTGCCACAATAAGCGATGAAAACAAATCGGGAATTGAAGTTCCGACTGCTAAAACGGTAAGTGCAATAATTGCCTCAGGAATATTTAGGTCGTGTGCGATGTTTACTGCAACTTCAACCAAAACAAAACTTAAGGCTGCAATAATTAGTATCGAAAAGATAAAAATAAGGTAATATCTTTCTTCTTTGGGAAATATGAAACGAAGAACAGCATCAACTGGTTGGGTCCATTTATTGTTCTCGCCATGTGTCTCCTTAATTTCAGGTATTATTGCAACATCGGAGTACGGAAGAATTTTCCGCCAATATACCACCGCTACCACATACAAAATATAAATTGCAAGGAATACGATCGCTTCATTCATGGTAAACGAACCATCCCAAATAAACCAAACAAGCAAACCAACTGCTAAGGAGTAGAAAAATAAATCGCGAACTACAGGCTGCCAGGTTAGCTTTGCCTTTTTCACCCAGGCAGCTGCTCCAACAATTACCAGTAAATTAAAAATGGCACTTCCCACAATACTCCCAATTCCGATAACTTGATGGTCGCCGGGTTTTAACACCGCAAAAAGTGCCACAAATAACTCGGGAGCACTTGAACCAACTGCCATTAAAGTAGCACCGGCTGCATCGCTCGAGAGACGCAGATCTTTTGAGATTTTATCGAGAGAAGAAATAAAAAACAAATCGACAATACGGGCCAGTAAAACAAAACAAACCAGTAAGGCCAATATGTATAGTATTATCATCAAAAAGAGATTTTATTAGTTTACCTTAATCTTCAAATTGTTTGGTAATACCACCCTTAAGTTTGTTGGTTTCTTTTTTTACCGTTGAAGAAACGTCGTCTAAATCTTTCTTAATATCCGAAGTATGATCGTTTATTTCGCGTTTAATTTCGTTGGTGGCTTTTTTAAATTCACGCATTCCCTTACCTAGTGTTTTAGCAATGTCGGGAATGGCCTTTGCACCAAAAAATAGCAAGACCAACAGCATTACCAAAACAATTTCTCCACCACTTATGAATAACAAATATTGCATTAATTCAATTTTAGAACACAAATATATAAAAAGTCGGAAGTCGGAAGACCGAAGACCGAAGATAAAGTGTAAAAAGACGAAAGTCGGAAGGAATTTCGTTAAAACAAGAAGTCGGAAGCCCGAAGATCGAAGGAATTTAACCTTCGGCTTCAGTCTTCCGACTTCTGATTATCATATAGATTATTTAAAACTTAAACAATCTGTTTATGTATACCAAAAACACATTAAAATGTGCATTTGGTATTATATTATTTTTTACGCTTAGCAACTACTTGAGCAATACGTTTACGTGTATCGTAAGCAATTGGTGTTGCAATAAATAACGATGAGTAAGTTCCTACCATTACACCGATAAGCAATGCAAACGTAAATCCTTGAATGGTAGCTCCACCAAATAAGAAGATGGCTAACAATACAACAAACGTTGACAATGAAGTACTAAATGTACGACGTAATGTGCTGTTTAGCGCAAGGTCAACATTTTCTTCACGATCGCGTTTTGGATGCAAGCCAATAAATTCTCGAATACGGTCAAATACTACCACAGTATCGTTAATCGAATAACCAACCACCGTAAGAATTGCCGCAATAAATGCCTGATCAATTTCTAACGAGAATGGAAGGAATCCATACAATAATGAGAAGATACCCAATACAATTAATGAGTCGTGCGCTAATGCAGCGACAGCTCCTAAACCATATTGCCAATCACGGAAACGAACTAAAATATATAGGAAAATAATAATTAACGAGAATACAATTGCAATGGCTGCGTCTTTACGAATATCATCCGAAATAGTTGGTCCAACTTTTTGTGAACTTAACTGGTAATCATCCGTAAATTGTTCCAACGAAACGCTCTTGTCAATAAATCCACCATCCTGTAGACCTTTCATTAACAATGCTTCAACTTCGTTATCTATATTTTCGCTATTATCATCGATTTTAAAATCGGTAGTAATTCGAACCTGGTTGTTTTCACCAAATGTTTTTACTTCAGGAGCTGCATCAAATACAACTTCCAATGCATCTTGCACATCTGCAACTTTCACATTTTCTTCGAAACGAACAACATAAGTACGTCCACCTTGAAAGTCGATACCATAGTTTAAACCACGAACAAAAAATGAACCGATAGAAAGAAGAATGAATGCTCCAGAAATAACGTAGAACATTTTTCTTTTCTCAAGGAATTTGATTTTTGTATTACGTAACCAATTTTCAGTTTTAGTTGAAGTAAACAAAATACGTCCACCTTTTTTCAATTGCCATTCGAAAATTAAACGAGTTAAGAAAATTGCTGAGAAAAGAGAAGTTAGGATACCTACGATAAGTGTGGTAGCAAAACCTTTAATAGGACCCGAACCGAATAAATAAAGAACCACACCTGTTAATAATGTAGTAACCTGACCATCGATAATTGCAGAGTAAGCATTTTTGTAACCATCAGCAATAGCCAATTTAACGCCTTTACCCGATCTTAATTCTTCTTGAACCCTTTCGTAAATAAGCACATTCGCATCAACCGACATACCTATTGTAAGAACAATACCGGCAATACCAGGCAAAGTAAGAACAGCACCTAATGAAGCAAGAATTCCGAAAATGAAGAACATGTTGGCAATAAGAGCAACATTTGCTGCCAAACCTGCATTTTTACTATAGAAGAACAACATGTAAACCAATACAAGGGCAAAAGCAATAATAAACGAAATTAAACCGCTGTCAATAGCTTCCTGACCCAATGAAGGACCAACAATATCTTCTTGAATAATATGAGCTGCAGCCGGCATTTTACCCGACTTCAGTACGTTTGCAAGGTCTTTCGCCTCTTCAATACTTTCTAAACCAGAAATGCTTGAACGTCCACCAGGAATTTCGCCATTTACAGTTGGGAAAGAACGAACATAACCGTCTAAAACAATAGCGATAGATTTGCCAAGGTTTTCTTTGGTCATACGTTGCCAAACTTTAGCACCTTCGCTATTCATTTGCATCGACACTTCAGGATTCGAACCAAACTGGTCGAAGCCCTGACGAGCATCAGTAATTACGTCTCCATCAAGTGGAGCACGTCCGTCACGAGTTGTAACTTTTAAAGCAATTAAACGGTAGTAAGTACCAGCTTCATCAACCGACTTTGCTGTCCATTTAAATTGCATATCGCGTGGGAAGATGCTTCTCACCTGTGGGTTATTCAAGTAAGCATCTACTTTCGACATGTCTTTTGCATGAGCCATACCAATTGATGGACCAGGAAATAACTGACCTGTTTGGTCGGTGCTTGGATTTAATAAAGCAAATAATGGATACTGCGCTTTAAAATCATCTAAACCATCAATACCAGCGGTAGAATCGGTTTCAGAACCGGCTTCTAATTCGTCTAATAACGAAGCTTCACCTTCGGCAGCTGTGTCTGCAACTGCAACTTCTTCAGCAGCTTCTTCTGTTGCAGCAGGTTCAACAGTTGAAGTTTCCATTTCTTTAATTTTGGCATTTGCCTGAATCATAAATGGATAAACCTCTTGGTTTTCATAAGTTTCCCAGAACTCTAACATTGCAGTTCCTTGCAATAGGTTACGAACCCTGTTTTGGTCTTTTACTCCAGGTAGCTCAACTAGAATACGCCCTTTGGTTTGCAACTGCTGAATATTAGGCTGTGCAACACCAAAACGGTCGATACGAGTACGAAGAATGTTAAATGCATTGTCAATAGCAGCAGTAGTTTGTTCGTCAATAATTTTCAGAACATCTGAGTTACTGGTATTAAAGTTAACTTGATCGCGAAGCTCAAGCGTGTTAAAAACTGAAGCCAATTTTGCATTAGGATCAATTTCTTCGAAAGCCTTACCAAACAATGTAACAAAATCTGATTGAGAGTTTTTTTGCGACTCAGAAGCCTGATCTAAAGCTTTATTAAAAGTCTCGTCGTCGCTGTAATTCGACATAGCACGAACAATATCTTTCACTTCAACCTGAAGGGTAACGTTCATACCTCCTTTAAGATCAAGACCCAAGTTCATCTCTAATTCGCGAACGTCTTTGAATGTAAATTTTTTCAAGCCAAGGAAGTTGTAAACTACTTCACTTTTCATTGAATCAAGGTATTGGAATTCTAGTTCCGGATTACCTTGTGCATATTCGATGGCATCTTTTTCAATTTGCTTCGATACCCAGGTAAATGATAACTGGTAAAAGCAAACAGCAGCCAACAGAATTGCAAATGTTAAAATTGCACCTTTGTTTTGCATTTGAATTTAATTTAAATGTTTATTTAATTTTGAATAATATCTAATTGAAAATGATTGAATTCATGCTGAATTCCTGAGCGTTAGAACAACACTCAATCCCTTATAATAATAGAAATAAAGGAGAATAATTAGCCCAGAGGATCTTCGTCGGGTTGGGTGAAAAAATAATTCTGAAAAACCAAATAGTGGTACGACTGAATGATAGGTGCGGTTTGTGGTTGCACTTCAGCCTTTAATACCTCAATGTTTCTAATTTGGTGGTATTTCCTTAAAAATTTATCGTGTGATTGAACCTGCAACTTACGAGTTTGAGATTTTTGAAATGAAGTTTTTACACCAAATGTTCCGGTTTGTGCAATTAAATAAACACCTCCCGGGTCTTTGGTTTGCGCTTCATTTTGTGCCTGAATATTTTCAAGCTCTGCAGGGTTGTTATCAAGATAAACATCGAGCAAAACGGCAACGCCAACAATAGCTATAAACATAGCCATGCGCACCAATAATCTTTTTGTTAAGTCTATTTTAATATTCAACCTATAAATTTTAAGCGGAGCAAATATACCCAAACAATTCAGGTTTCCAAAAATGACGATGCTATTTAATGGCATTCTATTTAAATACAGTGTTTTATGGAATTCCAGACAGAACCAGTCGCTTTCGTTTATAGTCAATAACAGCTTTGTGTTTCAATAAGAAGTCGCTACCGAGCAAACCACAAATCTTTAAATTGGTAACTTTTGAATACAATTCATTTATGTGTGCCATATCCAATAATGCCACCTTCATGTTTTCAACCTCAAACTTTCCAAACCTAAAAGGTTTCATGTATCCTAAACTTGTTGTCATTGGCTTATCAGAAATACCTGCCGAATGTAATTCTTCAGTTTCATCTTCACTAATCAAACAATATTCTGCCAGATTTTTATCGAAAACCGATTTTGAGGCACCTGTGTCTATCACCCAATTCCCTTTTGTTTCATCAGCAAAAACAGAACTTATAATCAGATGGAAATTATCCGATTCTAACTCAATAATTTCAATGGGTATTTTGTAGCGCATGCGATAAAGATAGAGATTCATTTATAGTCAGCTATTAATCTTGAACCGATTTCTCACATTATTTGAAATGACATAAATTTCAGAATACCATCAAGACACAAAGGACACAAAGGATTTTTGTATTAGGACATTGATTTTTCTTTGTGCTCTTCGAGTCTTAATGGTTTCATTCTTAACGTTTCGTAAATATCTCATTAGTCCTAAATATTTGAGGTAAGTTCTCTAAACTGCAAACATCAAAAGCCATCTTGCATTAAATAAATCTAAATAAGCTTTAAGCAGCTCATGTTCAAAAAAGTAAGGCGGCTATTATTTTTTATATTTGGGGTTCGAAATAGAAATTCATAAAAAATAGACAGATATGGCATTAATTAATGAAAATTACCTGAAACTTCAGGCGGGCTACCTTTTCCCGGAAATTGGGCGAAGAGTAAACGAATTTATTGACGCAAACCCAGACAAAAAAGTTATTAAAATGGGTATTGGTGACGTTACTCAACCTTTAGTACCAAGTGTTGTAAAAGCATTTCACGAAGGTGTTGACGAAATGGCAAAAGGCGAAAGCTTTAAAGGTTACGGACCTGAGCAAGGTTACGCTTTCTTGCGTGAAGTCATTGCAAAAAACTCATACCAGGATAAAGGAATTGATATTTCTGCTGATGAGATTTTTGTTTCGGATGGTTCGAAATGCGACACCGGAAATATTCAGGAAATTTTTGGAGGCGACAATAAAATTGCCATTTGCGACCCGGTTTACCCGGTTTATGCCGACACAACTGTGATGAGCGGAAAAACAGGCGATTGTCAGGAAAATGGATATTACGATGGGATTATTTATATGCCATGTACAAAAGAAAATGGTTTTATTCCTGAATTGCCAAGCGAATCTCCAGACCTAATTTTCTTATGCTACCCGAATAACCCAACCGGAACAGTTGCTTCGAAAGAAGAATTGAAAAAGTGGGTGGATTTTGCCATTGAGAACAATGCCATTATTTTATACGATGCTGCCTACGAAGCATTTATTACCGAAGAAGGAATTCCTCGTTCAATATACGAAATTGAAGGCGCTAAAAAAGTAGCCATTGAATTCCGCAGTTTCTCGAAAACTGCTGGATTTACCGGAACACGTTGTGCAACAACCGTAATTCCTGAAGAATTAGTTGCCTTTGATGCGGCTGGAAATACCCACTCGGTAAAAGCATTGTGGAACCGTCGTCAATCAACCAAGTTTAATGGTGTTTCGTACCCAGTGCAAAAAGCTGCAGCTGCTATTTATACAGAAGAAGGTAAAAAAGAAGTAGCCGAAGTAATTGCCTACTACCTTGAAAACGCCAAAATTATGCGTGCCAGTTTAGCTGAAATTGGTTACGAAGTTTATGGTGGAGAAAATGCCCCTTATGTTTGGGTGGAAACTAAAAATAATATGACTTCGTGGGACTTTTTCGATAAAGTACTAAACGAAGCAAATGTTGTTGGAACGCCCGGTTCGGGATTTGGTCCAGCCGGCGAAGGTTACTTCCGTTTTTCTGCTTTTGCAGGCAGAGAAAATGTATTGGAAGCAATGGAAAGAGTTAAGAATTTGAGCTA
>JAUVDE010000174.1 GCA_030595485.1 Draconibacterium sp. | reverse complement strand
AAAACCCAACAAAAAGCCCACGTAACAAGCAATTACGTGGGCACAAAAAACAATGTTCAAGCACTGAAAACTACAAGGTGATAGGAACACCGTTGTAGAAATCAAGTATTTTTGTACGGAAAATGTATTCGTATTTCGCCTGCAGTAATTCAGACTGAGCATTGGTTAACTGGCTTTTATTAATGTTGTAATCTACCGAGTTAATCATGCCTACATTAAATTTCTCTTCGGTATAACGGAATGCTTCTGTCATGGAGTGCACTGCTTTTTCCGATGAAAGATATCGGTTTAACGAAGCTAATGCATTGGTATAAACCTGCTCTAAATCTTTACGCAAAACGTTACGCTGACTTTGTAAACGATATTCGTAATCTGTTATTTGAAGCTCGGCATTTGTAATGTTGTTTTTAGCCTGATTACGATTAAAAATAGGAATGTTTAAGCTTAAGCCAACTGACGATCGACTGTTATTTTTTAATTGTTCGCCAAAGTCAATTTTTTCACCAAAAACATCTTTGTATTGGTTGTTATACTGATTGTAATAATTAGCCCCCAATGATAAAGTTGGGTAAAGATATCCTTTTGCAACTTCTAATTGTTTTAAAGCACTTTTAACGCGTAATTGCGCGGCCTTAATTTCCGGACGAATATTTACGGCATTGTTAAAAATATCAAGTGCATTCATCATTGTTAAATTAGCTTGCAAATCGGGTAAGCTTGGTTTCTCAATTTTGAAACTCTCCGAAATTGGCAATTCTAATAATTGATACAAATCGAGGTACGCCAACTGAATTCTGTTCTGGTCGTTTACAGCTTGCAATTCTTCACGGGCCAATTGAGCTTCAATCTCGTACAACGAACCTTTTGCCAAACTGCCTGCCTCAACCAATTGGCTGGTTCTTTCAATCTGCTGTTTCGTAACTTCAATATTGGCCTCAGAAACTAAAGCAACTTCTTCTGCAAATAAAATTTCTAAAAAAACACCTGCAATTAATAGTTGGATATCATCTTTGGTTTTTTGCAATTCGTATAAAGTAGCTTCCAAGTCGAGCTGACGCTGTTTTACAATATTTGATAAAGTAAGACCATTAGAAATGGTAAAGTTGGCCCCCATCCCACCATTTACACTGGCTGAATTTATATTGTCGTAGGTATTATCGTAGGTAAGCGAACGACCAAAGCTAAAATCATTACTCAGCTGAGCATTCAAATTTGGCAGCTTATTGTTTTTAGCTTGCTTCACCTGAGTTTCGCCGTATTTTGAGCTTAAGCCCTGTTGTTTAATTTGAATATTATTATCAATGGCATAATCGATACATTTCTGTAAATCCCATGTATTCTGAGCCTTTGATGAAGTGGCACTCACCACAAATAATACCCCAATAAATAAGGTTAAAAAATTCTTCATTTTGTATTGTTTTTTGTTGCGACTAATGTACATAAAGCTTAGAAACTGTCTATACTTTATTTATTCATTTTCGTATGTCCTATTAAGCTTACCCTTTATTAGCTTCTTCTTTTATTTTTTTAGGGTCAATTTTTTCACCTTTCACTTTATCCTCCACTTTTAAACCCTCAGTAATTTCTATATTAATTCCATCCGATAATCCGGTTTTTACATAACGTTTTTCGTAATTCGCTTCTTCCGCATTTCCGGTATTTACCTCAACAAACGACGAATCATTTTCAAATTTCAACAAGCCTTCGGGAATAACCATCACACTGTCTTTTTTCTCCAAAACGATATTGGCATTTGCACTGTAACCTGCACGAATAAACTGGTCTTCGCTTAGACGTACATTTGCTTTAATTTCAAATTGAATAGCACCGTTTTCTTCCACACCTTTTGGTGAAATATATTCTAAAACTGCTGCAAATTTCTCATTATCGATGGCTCCAATTTCTAGTTCAATTGGCATTCCTTCTTTAATTTTTCCTACTTCGGTTTCGTCTACATTACCTTCAAAAATCATGTCTTTCATATCAGCCACCGAAGCAATTGTAGTTCCCGCATTAAAAGTATTGGCCTGAATTACAGAATTCCCTTCTTCAACCGGCACATCCAGCACCATTCCGTCGATAGTTGAACGAACCAGGGTATTAGTAGCCGTTGATGCCTTTTTTGTTACACCATTTTTAATTAATTCTAAATTATTTTCGGCAGCCGTTAATTCTTCTCTTGCCGAATCGTAACCCACCTTAGATGATTTAAACTCTTCGTACGAAACAACTTCTTTGTCGAACAGTTTTTGCTGACGGTCGTAATCAATCTTCGCATCCTCAAAATTTATCTTTGCACGATTCATTCGCGTTTCGGCACCGTTTAAGGTAACCATATCAGGAATAATTTTAATGCGTGCAACTACCTGACCTTTTGTAATTTTATCACCGGCTTCAACAAATAATTCATCAATAATGCCTGAAACTTGTGGTACAATTTCAATTTCGAAACGTGGAACAACCGAGCCGGTCGCAACTGTTTTCATTACAACATCGCTGTAAAATGGAGTTTTGTTTTCAAATGTATCTACCTTCTTTTTCGATTTGTTATAAAGAAAGAACAAGGTTCCGCCAAAACCTCCTACTAAAATTACAATTACTAAAATCTTTACTACTGTTTTCATCTTGTTATTGTTTTTTGCTATTGTTTTAAATCTCTTTTTTAATTTCTTTTCAACCCCTGCCGTCTCTTCGGACGCCTGTCCCCTTGCAGGGGGACAATCGGAACGCAGTGGAGATAGGGGGTAATTGTTTCCTATCTATCCCGACTGAACTTTGTGCTCCTAAATTCCCTCATCGCGAAGTGCATCAATTGGTTTAATACTCACCGCTCGCCGTGCAGGAATTAGTCCGGCAAAAATTCCGGCAAAAACCAAAACACTTAATGCACCTATTGCCATAGTAAAACTAATTTCAGGATTACGGAAGAAAACGTCATCACCACTTCCGGCATTCATTTCGAGTAGCATATTTAGCAATTCGAGTAAACCAACACCAAGTGCTAAACCAATGTATCCGGCCATTACCGTTAAGAAAACACTCTCGGCTACAATGTGTAAAATAATTTTACCAGGAGTTGCTCCAATTGCCCGCTGAATACCAATTTCTTGTGTACGTTCTTTTATAATTACCAGCATAATATTGCTAACGCCAATTACACCTGCAAGCAAGGTTCCTATTCCTACAATCCAGGTTAAAAGCTGAATTCCAGTAAAAAGGCCTGTAAACTTCTTCCATTCCACCTCGATATTAAATGAACCTACCGCCTGTTGATCATCAGGTGCAATGCTGTGTCGTTCTTTTAGCAATTCTTTTAATCGAGCTTCGACTTTGCTAACCGGAACTCCGGGAGCAGAAGTGACCGAGAAGAAATGCACATCGTCGCCCATATTAAATGTTTTTTGCATGGTAGAAAATGGCATAATTATAGTTTCGGTTTTTCGTCCGCCGCCAATATTTACGCGGGTTTCGCCTTTCACCACTCCAACAACCTGAAAATAGACACCATTAATTTTTAAATATTGACCAATGGGATCTTCCTCTTTTTCAAACATTACTTCAACCACACGCTCGCCAATATTTACCACTTTGCGGCTCTGTCTCATGTCAATCTCGTTAATCAATCGCCCTTGCAACGGTGTCCATGGGTCAATTTTAAAGAATTCGGGATAGTCACCATAAATACTAAATGCCCCCGTCTTTTTACCTCTTATTGTATTATCTCCCGAATTACTTCTGGGACCAAATAAACGTGGCGACAAATATTCCACATCGCTTATATTTGCTTTTATATATTCTATATCGGTATTTTTATAACTCCAACGTCGTCCACGTTGAAAGCCCTTGTAGGGTTTTCCAGTTCTTTCGGTCCAGAAAAAGGCTGAGTTCGATGCAAAAGCACTAATGCCATCCATAACACCATTCTCTAAAGCCCTGCCTGCACCCGACATAATTATGAGCATGAAAATTCCCCAGAATACACCAAAAGCTGTCATAAAGCTTCGCATCCGGTTCTTTTTTAATGTGCTTAATATTTCTTTCCAAAGGTCTAAATCAAACATAATGGAGCCTCCCCCCTGCCCCTCCACAAGAGGGGTGATTTTTTGTTCCGATATTAATTTTTGTTTTCATGTTTCTTAATAAATTCTCAATCTCTATTATCCGCAGTTCTTGAGCCCTCCCTTTGGGGGAGGGTTGGGAGGGGCTTCATTACTCGTCGCGTAAGGCAACAATTGGTTTAATGCGTGCCGCACGTTTTGCAGGTATATAACCCGCCAATGCTCCGGCTACAACAAGCAATCCGGTTGCCATTAAAGCCACATCTATATCAACCGTAGGGTTTCTGAAAAATGTTTCTCCCTGCCCGCCATTGGAAGCAGCAGACGCTGCAAATTGCTGTTCAACAAAAAAGTTTACACCTTCCATCAAACCGGTTCCCAGCACCAAACCAATGTATCCTGCAATGGTGGTAATAATTACCGATTCCATTAAAATCAATACAATAACCGAAGACGGACTAGCACCAATCGCTTTCCGAATTCCAATTTCTTTTGTGCGCTCTTTTACTACAATTAACATGATGTTACTTACGCCAACTACACCGGCAATTAAAGTTCCAATTCCAATAATCCAGATAAAAATGTCAATCGCCTGGAAAATTTTCATGGTTTGAATTACATCCTCCAATTTGTTGTACGATCCCATAGCCGATTCATCAGTAACATCAAATTTATGCTTACGTGCCAATGTCTCCCTAACACGTGCTTCAATAGCCTGACTTTCTTCTAAAGTTTCGGCATTTATGGTTAATGCAAAATTGTGTAGACGGTTTGAGCCATTAAAAACTTTTTGCCCTGTAGTTACAGGGATATAGGCGTTACGATGGCGAGTACCACCTCCTTCTTTGCAAACTCCAACCACTTTAAATGGTATATTATTAACTCGAATATATTCACCGATTGGATCCTTTTCTTTGAAGAGTGCATCAGAAATGTCTTTACCAAGTACAACTGATTTTCGGGTTTTAGTAATATCTACTTCGTTTACAAAACGGCCTTCCACAATATCCAGCGATTCAACTTCTTTTAATTCGGGATGGCATGTAATGGCTGTATATTCGCCGTGTTCCTTACCATACGAAAAAATATTGCCGCCAATGTAGTAACGACCTGAAGTGTACTCAATTCCCTCTAAATCTTTAAGAATTTCGTAGTCAGCATTGGTAAATCGAATTTGTCGTCCTTCTTGCATTCCTTGATACGGAATACTGGTACGCCCACTCCACAACCACATAGCATTTACGGCATCACGCATAAAATTTTGCGACACTCCATTGCTTAAACCGTTGCCGGCTCCCAACAAAATCATCAGCATGAAAATTCCCCAGGCAACGCTAAAGCCTGTGAGGAAAGTCCTCATTTTATTTTTCCTGATGGTGGCTATTATTTCATACCATTTATCAATATCGAACATGATTGAAAAGTTTAAAGTTTAGAGTAGAAAACTGAGACTGCGACTGAAAACTTTCTTACGCGGTTTCCAGTTCTTTCGCATACTGATGTTGGAAATCTTTTAAATCACCATTTTTTATGATTTCATCGATTCGACCATCTTTTAAACGAACAATTTTTTGGGTCATGGCAGCAATATCATGCTCGTGTGTTACCAAAATAACCGTAATTCCATTGTTATTAATTTCTTTCAAAATTTCCATTACCTCGTACGAAGTGCTTGTATCCAATGCGCCGGTTGGCTCATCAGCAAAAATAATTTTTGGCTGCGATATTAACGACCGCGCAATGGCTACTCTTTGTTTCTGACCTCCCGACATTTCATTTGGCAAGTGAGTTGCCCAATCTAACAGCCCTACTTTATCCAAATATTCCAAGGCAATTTTATTCCGCTTTTTACGCTTAACTCCTTGATAATATAGTGGAAGTGCCACATTTTCCATGGCATTTTTAAACGAAATAAGATTGAACGACTGAAATACAAAACCAACCAATTCGTTTCGTAGGCGAGCCGCTTTTTTCTCCGACATATCTTTTACCAACTGGCCATCTAGATAATACGAACCTTCGTCGTAATTATCTAAAATACCAAGAATGTTAAGTAAAGTGGATTTGCCGGAGCCGGATGACCCCATAATTGAAACGAATTCCCCTGCTTTTATTTCCAGGTCAATTCCTTTTAGTACATGCAGAGAGTTACTCCCCATCACATACGATTTGTGAACATTGTTTAGACGAATCATGGCTTGAACTTGTTTTGTTTTCTGCTTGTCTACCCTTAGGTAGTTTTTGTTTTCATGTTAAAATTGGATAAAATTCAGTTTACCTTTCCTATTTTTTCGATAAACGACCGGTTTTAACATGTGAAAAATAATTTTAACCTGCTTTTCTGTTTTCATGGTTTTGAGACTTGCTTGCCTCACATTGCTATGAGACGTGCAAAAGTTGAATTCGTTACAGTTTTTTTCTAGGATTCTCAAAAACAATCATTTAAATTCGCAGCAAATGGACTATTTAATACTACAACATCCGGGACATAACCGGGTATATTATAATGTAGCCGACAAACTGGCTTTAGCCGAACTTCAACTCGCTTGTTCGCGCTTGTCGGTTGTTTGTACCAACACCGAGATTAAAGATATTGAGGGTATTCGTTACCTTTCGTTTTCTACTGAGACGAAATTAGATGATGCGGATTTAGAAATAATATCGCGCTTGTCGTTTGTTTTTGCCTTGTTTTATGGCGAAGGAAAAGATGGTAAAACAGTTTTAAATCCGATTCGGAAAATAAAGTATGAATACCTTGATGAGAAAATTGGATCGCTACTAAAATACCAAGGAAAAACAAACGAGCTTTTTACCCGAATGATGCTTAACGTTGCCCTACTTTCGAGCAACTTTACCTATTCCGACAAAATAAATTTACTCGACCCGGTTGCCGGGAAGGGTACAACATTATTTGAAGGTGCAGTTAATGGTTTTAATTCTTTTGGAATTGAAATTGAACAAAAACATGTACAGGAAGCTGCCTTGTTTTTTAAGAAGTAC
>JAUVDE010000371.1 GCA_030595485.1 Draconibacterium sp. | reverse complement strand
TTGTTTGAAAAATATTTTACTGTATTAAAGGTAATTGCATACTTATCTTTTTAAAACAGTCTTTCGATATTTCCTGA
This sequence comes from Draconibacterium sp., assembly GCA_030595485.1. GTDB lineage: Bacteria > Bacteroidota > Bacteroidia > Bacteroidales > Prolixibacteraceae > Draconibacterium. The sequence continues at coordinate 3,623 of JAUVDE010000371.1, read as the reverse complement.
TTATAGATTTTTCTTTTCGAATAAAACTTCATCGAAATTACCCGAACAAAATGTTCTTGAATTTGGACAATCGTTTTCATTTTCATCTGTCCAAATCTTTTCAATTCCAAGCTCTTTAAGGCGTTCATTCATCAACTCGCGATACGTAATGCCTGAAAAAATATAATTAGCATATTTCTTGGTTTTGAAATGATATAAAAGTCGATTCATCAGAAAATGTGCAGAATCGTACGAGTTCGCATATAAAGAATAATAGTGGAACACTGTAGGCGTATCTACTCGATTTCGACTCAAATCTGATTCTGTAAGATTGTTTTCATCCATCTCACGATTGTGGATTTTTAGATAGGACTCATATTTTAATGGCAATATTGAAATATGACCCGCGTGAAACCCTGAATTACCATAATAAACTAAATTAAGCTCTGGAAGTAATCTTGCTGCACTTTTGATTACGTTCGAATGAAGTGGATTACAATTCTTTTGATTCTCATGGATGTAATCTATGAATTCAAAATCTTCATTCTTAGTTAATTGATGAATGTTTTGGGTTTCAAGTTTAATATTCCATTCAAAGTCTTTTGAGTTTTTGATATAGGCAAGAAGACTTGACGAAGCATAAACCCACCTCTCAAAATCGAATAAAATGGAAATGGGTGTATCAGTATTTAAGTTACGGATTACCTGATGTGGAATCCTGAATATTTCGGTAAGTACCTTTTCCTTCTCAACTTTAATCAAACTCACATTCTTTTCCCAGCGAATTATGGTTCTTGCATCCACTTCCATTATAGCGGCAAAATCCAACTGCGAAAGTTTGCTGTGTTTTCTAAAGTCAATAAGTAATTCGCCTAAGTTATTGTATTGCTTCATGTGAGTTGAGTTGAGAGTCTTAAAAATACGGAATATTATAAATAATCGCAACCTGACATTCAATGTCGTATTAACACGAGTACAGGCACCTTATCTTTGTTGTGTAAAAAGAAATAAAGAGAGTAAATTTTACATAGGATTAGTTTGATTGTTTTTATGGTTTTTGTTTTGTTTGTTTTGGTTGAAGGGATCATTCTCTCCCTTTTTTATTTGAATAAAACTTCATAACCTGACATTCAATGTCATGTAAACAACCAGGAAACTAAGGTATTTTTGTACTATGATTTTTGAGATTAAAACAATATAAACAGGTATTAACATTAGCATAGAATAATTGTTGGGAGTTGAGGGATAACAATAGTTCGTAGAGGATTATTGTGGATAAGGGGAGCTTTAGCTTCCCTTATTTTTTAGCATTTTATTGATGTTCTTTGAAAGGAAGAAAAGAGTTGTGCATCATTTTAATTGAAATGAGGAAAATTGTGACTCTAATTGTGCTATTGTTTTTGGTGCTTTTTCAATCTGAAAAAGGAGTCTTTTCTTGATGATTCATACTTAAATGGCTAATCAATCGTTATTCTAAAAAATATTTTACTTTTACTTTCCTGAAATTGAATTGGGCATGAAGCACATTAGGTTAGCTGTTTTTTCTTTGATAATTATTGTTTTAAGTGGGTGCGGTTCGGCACGCCATGGACGCGATGCATTACTTTCGCAAGATATTGGAGAATATTACAAAGCAATTGAAAAATATAAAAAGGCACGTAAAAAAGAAAAAAGTCGTGTTAAACGAATTGAATACGCAAACAATCTGGCAGAATGTTATCGTGCCATTGGATTGTATGATTATGCCGCACAGAACTACAAATTTGCCATTCGTTTAGGATACCCCGACACGGAAGCTTTGCTGCAGTATGCACACATGTTGCGTATCACCCAAAAATACGAAGAGGCAACAGAAACTTACCGAACTTATTTAGATTCAGTCCCGGGCGATGAACGCGCTTTGGATGGAGTTGAAGCTATGCGGAAAACCCAGGAATGGGTAGCAAATCCTACACGTCACATTATTAATCCCATGAAAGAGATTAACTCGCGCGCGAGTGATTTTGCTCCGGTATTTGTTGGGGGACGCGACAATGAAGTAATTTTCACTTCAACACGAAAAGCAGCTACCGGCAAAAAAGAAAGTATGGTTACCGGGCAAATGTATGCCGATTTGTTTCGTGCAACTTTTGGGGTGCAGCGTCAAAAATGGGAGCAGCCCAAATTGCTGGATGAAAGTATGATTATAAATACTGGAGACGAGGAAGGAGCTGCAACACTTTCTTCAACCGGTGAGCAAATGATATTTACACGTTGCCGCTACGAAAAATCGGAACCAATGGGCTCTGAGCTTTATGCCACTTCTCAATCTCGAAATTCGTGGTCGGAACCGATTAAACTACAAATTGTTGGCGATAGTATAATTGCCGCGCATCCGGCTTTAAGTCCCGATGGTAGTGTGCTTTATTTTGTTTCGGATAAAATGGGTGGACAAGGAGGAAAAGACCTGTGGCGTGCATCAGCCGAAGGCGGAACTTTTGTTAAACCTATAAATTTAGGTTCAGTAATTAATACCGATGGTGACGAAATGTTTCCATTTGTTCGCGATAATAATGAACTTTATTTTGCATCAAACGGACACATTGGGCAGGGTGGTTTCGATATTTTTAAAGCGGTGCAGGATGACGATGGAGTTTGGACCCTTGAAAATATGGGCTCACCAATGAACTCGTCGGCCGATGATTTTGGAATTGCTTTTGTAAGTGGAGAAAATAAAGGAATGTTTACCTCCAACAGAAAAGGTTCGCGCGGCGACGATATTTATTCTTTTCTGGTGCCTCCAAAAATTTACCAGATTGAAGTCGAAGTTTTTAACAAGGAAACCAATTCGAGATTGGATGGAGCTACCATGCGTGTTATTGGCACCGATGGAACCAACCTAAAAGTACGTGCAAAAAATGGTAAGTTTAAAATGAAACTAAAGCCTGAAACTGAATATATTTTTGCTGCCTTTAAAGATGGTTTTTTGCGTGATAAAGCTGCAGCAAATACAATTGGTTTGGGAGATAGTAAAGATTTTCGTTTCGAAATGTTTTTAACACCAACCGATGCACCAATAAAAGTAGATAACATTAATTACGAATTTGGGAGTTGGGAGTTGTTAGAAAGCTCCAAAGTTGCATTGGATACTTTAATTGAAATTCTGGTATTTAATCCAACAATTGTTATTGAGCTAATGGCGCATACCGACCACGTTGGAGGCGACCAGTTTAACTTCGATCTTTCGCAAAAACGTGCCCAGAGTGTCGTTGATTACCTTATTGAGAAAGGAATTAATCCGGATCGTTTAGTTGCCAAAGGATATGGTGAAACCTGGCCAAAAACAATTACACGTAAAATAGCCAATCAGCACGATTTCTTAAAACGAAATGATGAGCTAACGGAAGAGTTTATTATTGCATTGCCGCAAGCTCAGCAGGAAATTTCAACTGCTATGAACCGTCGTACAGAATTTAGAGTGTTATCGACCGACTTTATTGAGAAGTTTGACGCAGAGCCGGAAAAGTAGGAGAGGCTTGAACTAGAACTATTTTTTGGCAACAAATCAATCGAATACTGCAATTAATGCTCTTGTGTTTTCTGCATTCATAAGTTCAACTTTAATGGGAACAATGGCTCTGCCTTTATTTATCAAATCTTTGAGG
>JAUVDE010000025.1 GCA_030595485.1 Draconibacterium sp. | reverse complement strand
GAAGAAGATAGAAAATTACGAATAGTACAGGAACATGCCGTTTATGCAGCTATGGTTGAGGCTATGGATCAGGCTGTTGGGAGGGTTTTAAATGCTTTGGAGGAATTAGATTTGGATGAGAATACCGTTGTGATGTTTATTTCAGACAATGGTGGACTTTCAACGTCTGAAGGGCATCCCACAAGCAACTTGCCACTACGAGCCGGAAAGGGTTGGTTGTATGAAGGTGGAATACGCGAACCCATGCTAATAAAATGGCCGGGGAATTCAAAAGCCGGAAGAGTGGAAAATACCCCAGTTACCAGTACCGATTTTTACCCTACTATTATGGAAATGGCCAATGTTCCCTTACTTCCCAATCAGCATGCCGATGGAGTAAGTCTTGCGTCATTATTGAAGGACGGTAAAAAACTGGAACGCGAAGCCATTTTCTGGCACTACCCACACTGGGGCAATCAGGGCGGTACTCCCGGAGCTGCAGTTCGTCAAGGCGATTTCAAGTTTATTGAATATTTTAACGATAAACCCAGCGAACTTTTTAATTTAAAAACAGATATTGGTGAAACAAATAACTTGGCAGATACCATGCCTGATAAAGTAGAGGTATTGGAAAAATTTTTGCATGAATGGCAAAAAGAAACCGATGCCAAATTTACTACGCCAAATCCAAATTATAAAAAACAATAAAATTAAATACGATGATAAAATTTGTTTCAATTATCTGGCTTGCGCTGGTATTTTCCTCATGTAGTTCAAATGTTGGCTTAGAACTAGAATCTCCCAATAATGCAACCAGCGCCAAACTTCGCATTCAAGAAAATGCAATTTGTTTAAGCCTCGTTTTTGGTTCCGATTCATTAATAAGAAATCTTGAATTGGGTCTCACTTCCGAAGAACAGAATCTGCTTAAAGGTGTTGAAATACTGAAAACAGAAAACTCAACTTTCAATGAAACTTGGCAAACTGTAAACGGAAAAAACAAAACGGTTCTGAATCATTATAACGCAAGTGTCTTTACATTAAAAAATGCATCTGCACAAGTATTCGATTTAGAAGTGAAAATTTATGACGAAGGTTTTGCCTATCGTTTTCTATTTCCAGAAGGCTTAAAAACGATAGAAGAAAACTCAAGCATCAACTTTGCTAACGACTTTACATTTTGGTCGTACAATGGCGAAAACCATAATGTAGGTCCGGTTAAATTATCGGAGTACAAAAAAGAAGTAGTTCGAAATCCAGTCACTTTACAAACTTCCGGTAATAAGTTTTTTGCCATACACGAAGCAGCAATTTTCGAACATGCCCCTTTTACTCTTGTGAATAAAAAAGGAGAGAAGGCATTTGTGATCTCTCAAACAATGAAATTAAATGGAAGCGAAGGCAAAAGTTCCTGGAGAGCATTTATTTTGGGTGAAAAACCCGGAGATTTAATCGAATCGAATCTGTTGGTAAACTTAAACGAGCCATGTAAAATAGAAGATACTTCATGGATTAAACCAGGTCGTGCTATGTGGGATTGGCGTGTTTGGGGATATAAAACAGAAGATGGTTTTGAATATGAATTAAATACGAAATCACACAAACGTTTTATTGATTTTGCTGCCGAAAACAATATTCAGCATTTACTAATCGATGCCGATTGGTATGGACCGGAGTTTAGCGATGAATCGGACCCGACAACCACAAGAAAAGGAGTTGACATTGAAGAATGCATGCGTTATGCCAACGAAAATGGTGTGGGTGTAATTCTTTATTTAAACGATGTAGGTGCCCGAAAATTCGGATTGGAACGAATCCTAAAACAGTTTTCTGATTGGGGAGCCTCTGGTGTAAAATACGGTTTTATGCGCGGAAGCTGGAAAGACAAAGTGGCAAATACACGAAATATTGTTGAGCTGTGTGCCCAATACAAACTAATGGTCAACTTTCACGACAATCCTGTTCCACCAAGTGGAGACCGCCGTACCTGGCCTAACTTAATAACAAAAGAATTTGGACATTCGCAGTCGGATGCCAAACGTTCTTATTTCCCGGAAACAATGGTAACCGCTCCTTTCGTAAACATGCTTGCAGGGCCACTCGATTTATGTAACGGTTGGTTTAGCCTAAACGATGCCTTTGGGAATGGTCGTGTAAAAGTATTTGAGGAAATCCCGGGAACAGTGGCTGCTGAAGTCGCAAAGTTAATTGTGGTTTACGGTGGTTGTTTTGTTCTGCCCGATGCTCCCGAAGAATACTTGAAAAAAGAAGATTTATTTGACTGTATTCGTCAAATGCCTGCTCATTTTGATAGTTATAAAGTTTTGGATGGCGAAATTGGTGAATTTATTACGGTAGCCCGTAGTTATGGAGAACAGTGGTTTGTGGGCTCGCTAACAAACCGCGAAGCTCGTGAATTGACCGTTAATTTTGATTTTCTGGATGAAGGTAAAAAATACATCGCTACATTTTATGAAGATGCTACAGCGACCCATTTTCTGAATAACAAAGAAGCCTATCAGGTTAAAAAGGATATTCCGGTTGATTCAAAAAGTAAAGTAAAAATAAACCTGGCTGTAGGTGGTGGAAATGCCATTTGGATTCGCCCAGTAAAATAGAAAGAAAGGGAACTGTTGAACACAGATTCAGATTAAAATATAAGGTCTATTCATTCTTTTGAATTGAATAGACCTTATAACAAAATTGACACTATTCTGGTTAGCATGACTATGAAAGTTTAGAAGGATTTACGCCAAATTCCTTTTTGAAACAAATGGTAAAGTAATTTGGATCGGCAAAGCCAGTAATGTAAGCAGCCTCCGAAACCCTTACACCGTCCGTTTTTATTATTTCGTAGGCTTTTTTAAGACGCACCGAACGAATTAAATTATTTGGCGTTTGACCAGTGAGCGACTTTATTTTACGGTTTAACTGTGTGCGGCTAATGGCAAAATGCTCTGATAGTAAATCCACATTAAGTTTCTGATTGCCAAGGTTTATATCAATACACGACTTTAGTTCATCGATAAATTCAATGTCTTTTGGGGCAAGTTTATTTTCACAATCACCATTTTCTCCAACATTCATAATCCGGTTTCTTATTTTTTTCCGGTTGTCCAGCGTTGAATGTACAATTGTATTTAGCAATTTAATATCAAATGGTTTGGTAACGTAAGCATCAGCGCCAACCGAAAGACCTTGAATCTGCTGCTCGAGGACACTGTTTGCGGTAAGCATAATTATTGGCAAATGCGAAGTGTCGAAATTCGATCGTACTTCCTTGCAAAATTCATAACCATCCATATTGGGCATAAGCACATCGGTAATAATAACATCGGGCCTTTTTTTGTTTACTTTTTCCAGGCCATCTATTCCGTCTTTTGCTTCGTAAACCTTAAATGTGCTTCCGAAGTACTGCGCAAGGTATTCCCGAAGTTCAACATTGTCTTCAACTAATAATAAGGTAGGCAAGTTATAATGACTGTTTGGATTGTTTGTGGAAATAACTTCATCATCGATTATTGGTGCTTTTTGTATGGTTTTGTCACTTACTTCCACTGAGAACGAAGCGATTTCATTTTCCGAGTATTCATTTTTTTCTGCCGGAATGGTGACGGTAAATGTACTTCCTGCTCCCATGGAAGAATCAACTACAATATTACCATGGTGAAGTTCTGCCAAATCTTTTACGATTGAAAGTCCAATGCCGGTCCCTTCTCGCAGTGCTCCACTGTTTCCTTTCTTTTGATAAAACCGATTAAATATCTTTTCCTTTTCTTCGTTGGCAATGCCAATTCCCGAATCTTTAACAATCAATCTTAGGTAGGCTTTATCTTCATTAATTATTCTTTCAGCACTTAAAAATATCTCGCCATCACTTTCAGTAAACTTAATGGCGTTTGAAAGCAGGTTCCATATAATCTTCTCAATTTTCTTTGCCTCAACAAAAACGGCTTGTTTAACGGTAACTATCCGTTCAAACTCAATCGATTTTTTATCGCATTCTGCTTTAAATGATTCGTAAATGTTTTCAATTATTGGGTCAATTTGAGTTTCGCTAACCTTCAGAGGAAGTTGTTTCTGAGTTAATTTTCGGAAATCGAGTAAGTCGCTAATGAGTTTAAAAAGACGTTTTGAATTCCGCTGTGCAACTAATAATTTATTCTTTTGTTTCTCATTTAGCTTATCATCGTCGAGCAAATCAATTATAGGTGCATCAATTAGAGTAAGAGGCGTTTTTAAGTCGTGAGAAATGTTTGTGAAAAAGGCTAATTTTTTCTCTGTTAACTCATGTTCCTTTTCAACTTTGTATTCCGATATTTCTACTTCTTTTTTTAATCGAACACGGTTGGTATATACAAATAAGCTTGTAAAAACAATCGCAAACAGTATTAAAAAGTAAGCGATAAAAGCATACCAGGCAAAGTACCATGGAGGAGTTATTTCAATAATAAGTTGTGTTGGCGTATCACTCCAAACATTACTTTTATTGGTGCCTTTTATCTCGAAGGTATACTTGCCGGGTAAAAGGTTGGTATAAGTCGTATGTTTTGTTTCACCTAAATAAATAAAATCGTCTTCAAGGCCTAATAAACGATATTCATAGTTGTTATATTGAGGTAAATCTTTATCCTTCGAGAAAAAATGAATAGTAAACGAATTCCTGTTAAAAGGTAATTTTATTCGTTTTGTTTCTTCCAGAGGCCTGTTGAGATAAGTTTTATTTTGAATATGTTTAATACTCTGGTTATGGAATGTTATATCGGAGATTATGACCTTAGATTCCGAAATGTCAGCACGAATTTTATCAGGATTAACAATAGTAAACCCTGCATTGGAACCAAAAATTAGTCGGCCATCATTTGTTACGGTTGAAGTTCGTTGCGTAAATTCATTAGCAGGAAGATCGTGACGATGATCAAACACTAATATTTGTTCGGTCTCCATATCAAATCGGCAAAGTCCCGATATTGTACTAATCCACAAATACTTGTCATCGATTGATTCTAACCGAACCAAAGTATTGGAGGGCAATCCTTGTTCCGTTCCCCATTTATCAAACTTAAGACCATCTTCCGACATGCGGATTAAACCATCTTTTTGACTTGCCAGCCAGTAAAAACCTTTTTTGCCGTGATAAAAATCGTTTAATCGAAAAGTTACTCTTTTGTTTATTTCGGGTAATTCATTATCAAGCGAATTATTAGTTGCATTTACTGTAAACAAACCAGCAATTCTGGTTAGCACCATTATTTCTCCATTCTTATTCTTTCGAATAGAGGCAATTTGAAAATTCTTTCCATTATCTCCCAAATGCGAAATAGAAAAAGGAACTGTTTCGCCCGTCTTTATATTAAATTTTAAAAGGCTTTTATACCTGTAGTGGGTGCCAATCAATAGATTGTCATTGTCGTAATTGTACAAAACTACAATTCGTTGCATTTCATTCGGGTTGTCGCTGCACGGATGATACGACTTAATCAATTTCATATCCGGGGTGTATTTCCCTAATAAACCGCCATAAGTACCTATCCAGATATTATTTGAATTATCCTGATTAATGGCAAGAACCTTTACATCTTGTAAATCTTTTTTGATGGTTTTCATGGTATAATTGGTAAACTTCCCGGAACTTTCGTCTAGAATCGACATACCATAATTAGTACCGAAATATATTTTGTTATTTTTTAAAAATACTTCAGTGCCTTCTTTATCAATCAGCGAATTACGATTACGTGCTTCGGGCACAATATTTTTAAACGGCGAATTATTCTCCTGAAGACAAATTAAACCTGCGGAATATGTGCCAATCCATACCTCATTATTGTTCCCCAGGAATATATCGTAAATACTATTACTATTTAAATTTGATGATTGATTAGTATTCTTTCGTATTGATTTTACATAGTTCGCATCACCATCCAGAATTATGATACCGTCACCATCAGTAGCCAACCAAATCTCATCGTCCACCTTTACAATCTCCTTAATGGTAGTATATACATCTATTACAACTTGAGTTATTTTCTCATTTTTTTTTAAAACATACAACTGACCATTACGACATGAAAAGAAAAGCGAGTTATCAATTTTACGAATAAGTTCAACTTGTCTACCTTCTAAATGTTTTTGGGTAACACTCTTATAAGAGCTTTCGCGACTGCGAAAACATACTCCTTCTGTCCCATTACTAGCCCATATTCCATTATTTTCGATATAAAAATCCCACAAATCTTCAACGATAATCACCTCCGAAGTTCCCGAATTACTTAAGGTTGAAATTCTATCTCCACCTGCAACATAAACATTGTTATCATGAACAATCACTTTTCGATGGAATCCATCTTGCTTTAATTCAAATACATCGCTTAATCTATTGTAATAAAAAAGGGCCTCATCACTCGATACCCACAGATTATTTTGATTGTCGATAAAGAGGTCGTTGATATTTATTCCCTCGAGTGCTTCGTAGCTATAAAAGTTATGACCGTCAAAACGTGCAACTCCATTCCCAGTTCCAATCCATGTATATCCATATATATCCTGTTCAATACAGGTAACAATATTACGCGGAAGGCCATCAATATCATAAAAATGCAGGTATTTCTCACGCTCAATAGAAAAGGAGTATTGGCTAAAAAGAATAAGAAATAGGATGCCAAATACGAGTATAGGCTTAAATAGTTTTGCTAGTGGTTGCTGTTTCATATTCAGGGCTTAAAGTAACTAAAATCCTTTATTTTTTGGTGAAACACACATTATTAAAATTGAATCATAAATCTATAAAATTGACCCACAACTGCTGAAAAGCACATAAAAGGACCTAGTATGAATTGAATTTAAAGATTTTGAACCTGTTTCTAAGGGACAACTGTCCGGTTTGAAAATACCTTTGAGAAACAAACGAGACTAAATTTTTACTAACTAACTATGAAAAGGCTAATTGCTTATTGTCTGATTTCTCTTCTATTTATATCTTCAGTAAATGCCAACAAGAATATTACAAGCAAAAAAGTAAACGTACTTTTTATTGCTGTTGACGATTTAAGGTTACAAGCTGGAATATATGGGCAATCGCAAATGCTAACACCAACGCTCGACAAATTGGGTCGTGAAGGTGTGGTTTTTAGCAAGGCCTATTGTAGTGTGCCTGTTTGTGGTGCTTCGCGGGCTAGTTTGCTAACTGGGTTACGCCCTACACCAAACCGCTTTGTAAACTATTTCACAAAAAAAGATACTGATGCTCCAAACGTAGCAAGTCTACCCATGTGGTTTAAACAGAATGGTTACACCTCTTTATCGCGCGGAAAAATTTATCACCACAGCACGGATGATATTAACGCTTGGTCTGAAAAACCCTATTTGCCCCAAAAGGGAATAGGCTGGCAGAGTTATGTTACCAAGGAATCGAAAAAAATTGTGGAGTCAAATCGTACTTCATCTAAACCCAATCAAATAATTGGGCCGGCCTACGAAGCTGCCGATGTTGCCGATAATGGCTATCCCGACGGTATGGTAGCCGATAAGGTGATTAAAGATTTAAATGCTTTTTCAGATTCAGGTGAACCCTTCTTTTTGGCAGTAGGTTTTTGGAAACCACATTTGCCTTTTAATGCCCCAAAAAAATATTGGGACATGTATAAGGAGGAGGATATGCCATTGGCAGACAATCCTTTTATGCCAAAAAATGCGCCTGCTGAGGCAAGTCATGAATGGAACGAACTTCGAGGTATGTACGACGGTATTCCTAAAAAAGGAGCGGTTTCGGATGAATTGGCACAAAAACTAACGCATGGTTATTACGCCTGTGTAAGTTATACCGATGCACAAGTTGGTAAAGTTTTAAAAGAATTAGAACGTTTAGGCCTTGCCGAAAATACAGTGGTTGTTTTGTGGGGCGACCATGGATGGCATTTGGGAGAACATGGTTTGTGGTGCAAGCATTGTAGCTTTGACAGAGTGCTAAACGCTCCCTTAATTATAAGAGCTCCCGGAAAAGCGAGCGGGGCAAAGACCGAAACCCTTGTTGAGTTTATTGATATTTATCCAACCTTATGCGATTTAACCGGCTTAAAACAGCCTTCGCACTTAGATGGGAAAAGTCTTGTTCCTGTATTAAAAAATCCGGAGACCATTCATAAAAAGGCGGTATTTAGCAGATATCACAATGCTGAATCTGTAATTACCAAAGACTTTTTGTACACAACTTGGATTAAAGATGGGAAATACATTTCTCAGATGCTTTATGACCACAAAAACGATCCGGCTGAAAATATAAATGTTGCTGAAAAACCGGACTACAAACAAGTAGTTGAAGAAATGAATCGCTTATTAGTTGAAAAAAATAAATCTATAATTAATGAGTAAAACCAAAGCATATTACTTTTTGCTCTTACTTCTATTTGTTTTCTCATTTCAAGCGATTGGAGTTGAGAAAGCAGATAAAAAGCCCAATGTGGTATTTATTATATGCGACGATTTAAATGATGCCATAGTTGGAATGGGCGGGCACCCACAAGCAATAACTCCAAATCTTGATAAACTAATGCAGCAAGGAGTAACTTTTACCAATGCTCAAACCAACTGTCCAATTTGCGGGCCATCGAGAGCTAGTCTTTGGAGTGGCCTTTATCCACACAATACCGGTTATTACGGATACAAGCAGCAACAAAATCATTGGAGAAAAAATACGGTACTAAAAAATACGGTAACACTGTTTGAACACCTTTCAAATAACGGATATCAGGTTTATGCCACCGGGAAAATTCATCATAACGGTCACGAAGACTGGTCGGTTTTTAATAACCAAAACGGAGAAAATGGGTTTAAGGTAAAACCTTCGTTTGGTCCTTATCCCTGGAACGGAGAAGCAGCTACAAACAATGTAAAAGACAGAGGTGTGGCACACCCCGACTTACCAGATAACTATAAAAGTAGCAGTTGCTGGGATAGTTTTGGCCCGATTCATAATCTTTCGGCAACAATGAACGGTAAGGGAACTTGGCTTTATAACCACGATGGGGAAGAATATAAATACACGAATGAAGAGAATCGTGATTTGATGCCTGATGAGCGGTGTGCAGAATATGCAGCGGAACTTCTTGCCCAAAATCATAAAAAGCCATTTTTTATGGCTGTTGGATTTAACAGACCACATTCGCCTTGTTACGTTCCGGAAAAGTATTTCGATATGTTCCCGCTTTCAGAACTTCAATTGGCTCCTTACCTGAAAGACGATTTAAAAGATTGCTCCGAAAGTATCTGGAAAGATTTCGATTTAGGCACCGGAGGAAATGGTTTTTATAAATATGGTAAACTCAATGATTCTGGTGAAGAGGCGCTTTTAAAATGGACACAGGCCTACCTGGCATGTGTTGCATTTGTCGACGACCAAATAGGGAAAGTAGTTGAAGCGGTTAAAAACAGCGAATATGCTGACAACACCCTAATAATTATTACTAGCGACCACGGTTATCACATGGGCGAAAAAGAATACATTTTCAAAAATACCCTTTGGGAGGAAAGTGCAAGAATTCCATTGATAATTGCAGGATTAGAATCAGCTGAAAACAAAGAATGTAAAACTCCGGTATCGTTAATCGATATGTATCCAACTATTGTAGATTACTGTAATCTTCCAGACAATCCAAACCAAAACGGAAATCATAAACCACTCGACGGACACAGCTTAAAACCCCTTTTAATAAATCCGAAAAATGAAAAATGGGAAGGTGAAAATTTTGCACTTACAGCAGTGGCATCATCATACGAGCTGGATGTGAATGAATCAGCTCCGGTGGAAGAACAGCACTATTCAATACGAACAAAACGCTTCCGATATATTTATTGCCGAAATGGTGAAGAAGAATTATACGATCATACCAACGATCCATACGAATGGAAAAATGAAGCACAAAATGCTTCTTACGCTACAATAAAGGCCGATTTGAAAAACAAGATATTAAAAGCAACCAACAAAACTAAGTAATGAAAGTAATCTGCCATATCGTATTGTTTTCCTTATTGTTTGCTGCAGCTGCACAGGGCAGCAAGCCCTCGTTAAAAAAGGCTTTCAAAAATAAATTTCTGATTGGTGTAGCACTTGGCGACCGAACTGTGAGGGATATTAATGATGAAATCCACAAATCAATAAATCATCATTACAATTCAATAGTTGCCGAGAATTGTATGAAAAGTGAAAAAATCCAACCCAAAGAGGGGAAATTTGATTTTGATGCTGCTGATAGATTTGTTGAATATGGCGAAACCAATGACATGTTTATTATTGGTCATACACTGGTTTGGCATTCGCAGGCTCCCGATTGGATATTTACAGATAAGAAAGGAAACGATGTTTCGCGCGAAGTACTGATTGAACGTATGCGAATTCATATTCATACACTGGTTGGCAGATACAAAGGACGTGTTCGTGGTTGGGACGTAGTAAACGAAGCCATCCTCGGTTCAGGCGAATTACGAAAGACAAAATGGCTGGAGATAATTGGTGAAGATTACATGGAGCTGGCTTTTCAATTTGCACATGAAGCCGACCCAGACGCAGAACTCTACTACAACGATTACGGAATGGATAATCCCGGACGAAGAGACGCGGTTGTTAAACTCGTTAAAAAACTTCAGAAAAGAGGGATTCAAATAGATGGTATTGGAATGCAAGCACATTACGGACTCGGGCTTTCGCTAGAGGAGTTTGAAAAAAGTGTTTCGGCATTTGCTGCTACAGGGTTACAAGTAATGATTACCGAGTTCGACATTACTGTTCTCCCTTTTCCTTCGCAAAGAATAATTGCCGATGTAAATAAGAAATACAAATACCTTGAGAAATACAATCCTTACACTGACGGCTTACCCAATGAGGTAGCAAGCCAACAATCTTTTTTGTACGAAGGCATTTTTAAAATACTTCTTAAGTATGAAAAATCAGTAGCAAGAGTAACCTTTTGGGGCTTAAACGATGCCAATACCTGGAAAAACAATTGGCCTATGAAAGGCCGGACCGACTATCCATTATTGTTTGATAGAAATAATAAAACAAAACCAGCATTTGATGCTGTAATAAAACTAAGGCAGTAAAAAACAAACAAAGTAAATCTATTATAAATTAACACTAATTAAAGAACCATTTTATGAAAGAAAAACAAACGTTTTTCCCTTTTTGTAAGAAACGGGAAACTAATTCAATTCGTAAAGCAGCTTGGCTTGCGTTCTTTCTCTTAGCTCCGCTCTTTTATGCCAGCGCATACGAAAGTGGGACTGCGGTTTCAGATGAGCAGCAGTCCAGCGAGCAACTGACCCGGGATGTAGAACAAGCCGGCAAAACTGTTACCGGAGTTGTGGTTGACGAAGATGGAAGCCCAATGCCAGGAGTTACAGTTATTGTAAAAGGTACCACCACTGGTGCTGTTACCGATTTCGACGGTAAATTCACCTTAAAGGTTGAAAATGAAAATGATGTTCTGATTTTCTCCTTTATAGGAATGACTCCACAGGAAATGCCTGTGGCCGGCACAACAAACATTTCAGTAACAATGGTAAGTTCTACCGAAGTACTGGACGATGTTGTAGTTATTGGTTATGGAGTACAGAAAAAAGAAAGTGTTGTTGGGGCAATTACCCGTGCAACAGGTGAAGAATTAATGCAAGCCGGTGGAGTAACAAACGTTGGGGAAGCATTACAAGGTAGATTGCCAGGCGTAACTACCATATTTTCAAGCGGTTTGCCGGGCGAAAGCGACCCGAAAATATTTATTCGCGGTCAAAGTTCATGGAACGGCTCGGGTCAGCCACTTATTTTGGTTGACGGTATTGAACGTAGCATGAGCGATATCGACTTAAACGAAATTGAACAAATTTCTGTTTTGAAAGATGCTTCTGCTACTGCGGTTTTTGGAGTAAAAGGTGCAAATGGTGTTATTCTAATTACCACTAAAAGAGGCAAATCGGGTAAGGCACAACTTACCTTGTCGGCCAATACCACCATAAAAATGGTTTCGAAAATACCTGAAAAGTTAAATTCGTACGACGCAGCTAATGTTGCCAATGAGTCTATTATGAGGGAGTTAATGTATTCTCCTACTTCATGGGGCGATTACAGACCAATGGGTATAGTCGATAAATACCGTAATCCTTCATCGATAGAAGAGAGTTATATGTATCCGAATGTAGATTGGGCCGATGAAACCCTAAAAGATTTCGCTACCGATTACCGCATAAACTTATCGGTTCGAGGTGGTTCCGATTTTGCAAAGTACTTCGGTAGTTTATCGTATCAGTCGGTAAGTGATATTTTTGATGGAAGTCAATACCCCAACAACAAAGGTTACGAAAGTGAGTATTCATACAACCGATTTAATTATCGAAGTAACCTGGATTTTAACATTACCAGTACTACGAAATTTTCGGTTAACCTATCCGGTTTCCTGGGAGTTCAGGAAAAACCAATTGAAGATTTACGTCAGGCAGTTAGCTCAATTTACGAACTGGCACCTTCACTTTATACCCCTCTATATCCTGATGGATACTATGGAAGGCATATTAGTGGGGATTGGGGTTTTGAAAATCCGGTAGTAAATCTTACCCAAACGGGTTACAATACCTATAATAAAGTTCAAGTAAACAGCGATTTTATTTTAGATCAAAAACTGGATTTTATTACCGAAGGATTAAGCTTTATTGGAAAACTGTCGTACGACAATGATATGACAAGCCAGCAACAATTAAATGATCCACAGGTTGAGAATGTTGAAAACGTAATTTACCGGATGTATGATGGTGAGGAAGAGATAATTTATTCAGCTGAGGGATTAAACGATTTCGATTTTGTTGTACAACCCTGGACATTGCAAAGTATGCAGGTGCAAAATAACACCCGAATGCGTAGATTAAACTATGAGCTTTCGCTGAATTACAACCGCATTTTCGCCCAGAAACATAATGTAACGGCTCTCGCGCTGTTTAAACGAGAGGAATATGCAAAGGGAAATATGTTTCCGCGTTTCCGCGAAGACTGGGTGGCCCGTTTAACTTATAACTACGATTCGAGATACTTTGTTGATGTTAACGGCGCCTACAATGGTTCCGAAAAATTTGGCCAAGGTTATCGTTTCGATATTTTTCCATCCGCTGCATTGGGTTGGGTGGTTTCGAACGAAGCATTTATGAGCGATTTAACCTGGTTGGATAAACTTAAGTTCCGAGGTTCTTATGGTTTGGTTGGCGACGATAATTTTTCAGGAAGATGGAAGTACATGACCCAGTGGGGAAGTGGTCAATACGCCTATCTTGTGCCAAGTCAGATTGATGGGAAATCACCTTATTTATGGTACTACGAACAAAGTGTTGGTAATCCTGACCTTCAATGGGAAACAGCTCTTAAATCAAATATTGGTGTAGAAATTTCCTTATGGGAGAATATGATTACTGCCGACTTTGATTATTTCACCGAAGACAGGGATAACATTCTAATTGCCGGTTCGCAGCGTAGTGTTCCCGATTTTTATGGAACAGCACCTCCCGACTTTAACAGCGGACAGGTAGAAGTGAAAGGTTATGAATTGGTACTTGGGTTTAATTATAAATTCAATAATGGTATCAGCACTTGGGCAAATTACAGTTTAACCCATGCTAAAGACGAAGTAATTTACAAAGAGGATCCTGCCTTGCGTCCTTTCTATCAAAAAGCTGAAGGATACCCGATAGGACAAATAAGAAGGCCAATTGCGGGCGATATAATGACCAGCTGGGACGATATTTACATGTCAACACCAACTGTATCAAATCAAACTTTCCGTAGAATTGGTTATTACGATATGGTTGATTACGATGCCGACGGGGTATATAATGGCTCCTACGATAATGCTCCTTATGGTTATACCAATCGTCCTGAAAAGACATGGAACTTTACTGCCGGAGCAGGGTATAAAGGATTTAAAATTATGGCTCAGTTGTATGGAACACAAAATGCAACACGACAATACGACACAAGAACATTTGTGAAACGAAGCGATTTGTTTTTCGATCATAGATTAGGATATTGGTCGAAAGAAAATCCAACAGGCACTACCACCCTTAATGCCTGGACATTGGGGCAAGGTGCCGATGAACCCTATGGCCAATACTTCGACGCATCTTTACTACGCCTTAAAACGGTTGAAGTATCTTATGATATTCCGAAAAAAGCTTGTGAAAAAATTGGAATTAGTGGCTTGAAAATCTTTGCTAATGGTAATAACCTTTACCTCTGGACCGATTTGCCGGATGACAGGGAATTTAATGGTTCTAACACGCAAGAGTCGCAATACCGGGGAGATTATCCAACTATGAAAAGATTTAACTTCGGTTTAAACTTAAACTTCTAAAATGAAAGCAATGAAAAATTATATATTCAAATCATTATTTATATTGGCGCTTTTGTTTTCATTCTCTTGCGAGGATTACTTAGACAAAGCACCAGAATCTACATTAACAGAAACAGAAGTATTTAAAGACTTCGACCATGCACAAGGATTTATAGAGCAAATGTATGCCTATGTGGTTGACTATGGAACAGGTGGACACTGGCAAACCGATTACATGTATGGCGACGATGCTTTTATAAACAACACCTGGATGCCTAGTGCACAAATAGATTTAGGCAACCTTGGTTTTTGGAGAAACAATAATTTCACCTACCTCTCTACTGGTGTGAACCGAAACGGTAATGCCCACGACAAAAACGCTTTTAACAGGCCTGGTGTTTATGATGGTGGATTACTTGGAATTCGTAAAGCTAACATTGCCATTCAGAATGTTGAATTAATGGTAAATGCAACACAGGAAGAAAGAGATGTAATTCTTGGACAAGCCTATTTCTTTAGAGCTTTCTTTCATGTTGAAATTATGAAATTTTGGGGACGTTATCCATATATTAACGAGGTTTTGGTAGCCGAATATGAGTTACCACGACCAGCAAGTTATAAAGAATGTGCTTTGGCAGCCAATGAAGATTTTAAAAAGGCTGCACAGCTATTACCGGTAAATTGGGATGCCAAGAGTTACGGACAAAAAACAGCTGGCGAAAATAAAGGTAGGCTTACCAAAGGAGCTGCTTATGCTTTTCAAGGCAAAAACCTGCTTATCGCAGCTAGCCCATTAATGAAAGGAAGTACCGATACTTACGATTACGATACTGAATTATGCAATATGGCAGTTGATGCTTTTGCTGAAGTGCTTAAATTGGACGATCAAGGTGTATATGGCTTAGTATCATTCGACAATTACGAAGAAGTATTTTGGAAAGTGCCAAGTAAAAAGATCTGGCCAGGAAGCACCGAATTTATTTTTAATGGAATGGGTGGAAGCAGTGGACGTACTAAGGGTTTTGCCCAAATTTCAATGGACAATAAAGTAGTTGGAGGAAGTTCTGTTCTATTAAGTCCAACCCATAATTTTATTTATCAAAATTTTGGAATGGCAAACGGTCTTTCTATCGAAGACGATTTAAGTGGTGCTTATGGCACTCCAACTTACGATCCTACAAAACCATTCGAAAATCGCGACCCACGTTTTTACAAGTGGATTACTGTTGATGGCGACGTACTGGCAACTAAAGCAAGTGCAGGAAAGCATAAAACAGCACAAACTTATACCGGAGGATTACATCGTAGCAATGGTTCGGGTACAAAAACCGGCTATTTCTACAAAAAGTTTTTTCCTACATTATATAGTAAATGGAATGGTGGAGCAATAAATAATAATACTCCATGGCGTATTCGTATGCGACTTACAGATGTATATTTAATGTATGCCGAAGCTTTACATGCGGCAAAAGGAAACGCAACAACTGCACCCGGCTCGTACAACCTTACTGCCGAGCAGGTAGTAAACATAATGCGCGACAGGGCAGGTGTTCCTCAGGTTCATGCCTCAATAGTAGGCAATCCAAATAAATTTATGGACGAATTAAGACGCGACCGTTCTGTTGAAATGTCATTCGAAGCCCACCGTTGGGTAGATCTCCGCCGATGGGTATTGGCGCATTTAGATAAGTACAAGAAAAAAACAGGACTTGATTTTCCTAAGGATCACTCGTACTTCAGAGAATTTGTACTTGCTGATAGAGTATGCGACTACCCGAAGCATTATTGGTTGCCATTTCAGACAAATCAAACTCAGTTTTATGAAGGTTTTCCACAAAATCAGGGTTGGTAATTTTCACTTACTAAGTTTTAATTTACTAAAGAATAAAAAATGAAAAAAATAATATACAAACT